>DATNNS010000178.1:0-3232 GCA_035601715.1 Rhizomicrobium sp. | reverse complement strand
TACATTACGCAGACGACATTGTCGGTGGACGACACCGCGGAGATCGTCGCGGTGCTGCGTCGGCGCTTTCCGCTCATCGCGGGCCCGCACAAGGAAGACATCTGCTATGCGACGACCAACCGCCAGGATGCGATGAAGGCGATCGCGCCGGGGGCGGATATCGTGTTCGTGATCGGGGCGCCGAACTCGTCCAACTCCATGCGGCTCGTGGAAGTGGCGACCCGCGCCGGCGCCAAACGCGCGGCTCTGATTCAGCGCGCCGCCGATATCGACTGGGCGCTGCTCGAGGGCGCGCGCACGGTCGGGCTTTCGGCCGGCGCATCGGCGCCGGAAATCCTGATGGATGAAGTCATCGCGGCGTTCCGCGCGCGCTACGACATCACGCTCAAGGAAATCGCGGTGACGCGGGAGAACGTCGAGTTCAACGTGCCCCGCGCGCTCGCTTCGTGATGACGGGAGCGCGCACCGACATCTTCACGGACGGCGCCTGCTCCGGGAATCCCGGACCGGGCGGCTGGGGCGCGATCCTGCGGCATGGCGCGACGGAAAAGGAAATCTCCGGCGGCGAAAGCGCGACCACCAACAACCGGATGGAGCTGATGGCGGTGATCCGCGGGCTCGAGGCGCTCAAGAAGGCCTCGCCCGTCACCATCCACACGGATTCACGCTATGTGATGGACGGCGCGACCAAATGGCTGCCGCGCTGGAAAGCCAATGGCTGGAAGACAGCCGACAAGAAGCCGGTCAAGAACGCGGATTTGTGGCGCGAACTCGAAGCCGCCGCCCAGCGCCACGATGTGCAGTGGCGCTGGGTGCGCGGCCATGACGGGCATGCCGAAAACGAGCGCGCCGACGCATTGGCGCGCGCGGCGATACCCGCCCGTTAAAGCTGCTTCATCACGTGCTCGGCGCTCGAGACCGAGAACGCGCCGGGCTCTTCGACGTTGAGTTCCTTCACCACGCCGTTGTCGACGACCATCGAGAAGCGCTGACTGCGCTTGCCCATGCCGAAGCGCGAGGCGTCCATTTCGAGGCCGAGCGCGCGGGTGAAATCGCCATTGCCGTCGGCCAGCATCGCGACCTTGTCGCCGGCATGCTGCTGCTCGCCCCAGGCGCCCATCACGAAGGCGTCGTTGACCGAGATGCAGGCGATCTCGGCCACGCCCTTGCCCTTGATGTCGTCGGCATGGCCGACGAAGCCCGGCAGATGCTTGGCCGAGCAGGTCGGCGTGAAGGCGCCGGGCAGCGCGAACACCACGACCTTCCTGTTCGCGAAATAATCGTCCGTCTTCACGGGCGTCGGCGTGCCGCCCTTCATTTGCATCAGCGTCGCCGACGGCACTTTCTCGCCCACCTTGATCGTCATACCTGTCTCCTTTGTTATCCAGCCGGTCCGGCTTTTAGCGCGGGCGAATTGGGAACGCAAAGTGCTGCGAGCCGTGCTACAATTGTGTCATGACGAAAAAGCCCCCGATCGACGGCACGAACTTCCTCGAAGGCAAGCTCCTGATCGCGCTGCCCGGGATGTCCGATCCGCGCTTCGAAAAGACCGTCATCTTCATGTGCGCCCATTCGACCGACGGCGCGATGGGGCTGATCGTCAACAAGCCGGTCGAGGGCCTGGGTTTCCACGACATGATGGCGCGGCTGGGTCTGCGGACTACCGCGAACACGCCGGACTTTCCCGTGCTGTTCGGCGGGCCGGTCGAAACCGGCCGCGGCTTCGTGCTGCACAGCGGCGACTACGAAAGCAACGAATCCACTATGCCGGTTTCACAGGACATCTCGCTCACCGCCACACTCGATATCCTGCGCGCGATGGCGGAAGGGCGCGGGCCGGAGAAAGCGATCTTCGCGCTCGGCTATGCGGGCTGGGGCGCGGGCCAGATCGAAAACGAGATCCGCCTGAACGGCTGGATCCATTGCGATGCCGACAATGCGATCCTGTTCGACGCGGAAATGAGTGGCAAGTGGAGTGCGGCGCTGCGCAAGCTCGGCATCGACCTGTCGGGCCTGTCAGCCAATGCCGGGCGGGCTTGACGCGACGGACGCTGCATTGCTCTCGCCTTCGGGTGCGGCCGGCTCGGCCGTGCGGTAGTGGCGTGCGATGTAGGCGAGCGCGTCGGCGGCAGGCAGCGGCGCGCTGAAATAGAACCCCTGGCCGTATTCGCAGCCGAGCTCGACCAGCCGTTCGGCATCACGCTCGGTCTCCACGCCCTCGATGACCACGCTGCGGCCGAGTTCCCGCGCCATGCGGATGACGGAGCCGAGCACCACCGCGCCGTCGGCGCTTTCCTCGCCGGTGCTCTCGCGGGTGAGAAAGCCTTGGTCGATCTTCACGGTGTCGAACGGCAAGTCCTTGAGCTGGCTCAGATTGGAAAGCCCGGTGCCGAAATCGTCGATCGAAAGACTGGCGCCCATGGTGCGGATGCGCAGCAGCGCGGCTTCGACATCGCCGCCGGCGCCGATGGCGCTCTCGGTCACTTCGAGTTTCAGCGTGCCGGGCAGGATCGGGCTTTGCGCGAACAGCCTGGCGAGATTTTCCTCGAAACCGGGATCGCTCAGCTGGCGGCGCGAGAGATTGACGCTGGCGAACAGCGCGGGCTCAATGGGGAAGAAGCGCTGCCATTGCGCGAGATCCTGCAGCGCGCGCTCCAGCGCGAAGCGGCCCAGCGCCACGATCAATCCCGTCGCCTCCGAATGGGCGATGAATTCCGACGGCACGACGAGGCCACGCGTCGGATGATGCCAGCGCAACAGCGCCTCGAAACCGGCAACCGTAGAATCCGCCAGCCGCACGATGGGCTGGTAGAAGACATCCATCTGCTTGTCCTCAAGCGCGCGGCGCAGTTCGCTTTCGAGTGCGACGGCATCCTCGGGCGCATGGTCCTCGAAGTCGCGCGAATAGAGCCGGGCGCAAGCGCCGCCCTGGCGCTTGGCCTGGATCAGCGCGAGCTCGGCGTTCTTGAGCAGGTCGAGCGGATCTTCCGCGCCGCTTCCCTGTGCCACCCCGACGCTGGCCGGCGCGAAGATGTTGCGGCCGGCATGGGGGAACGGCGCGCTGCAAGTCTCGACCAGCTCCGCGCCAATGCTGGCGGCATCGGGATGGGAAATGATCAAGGCAAACGCGTCGCCGCCGACGCGGAACACTTCGGCGATGCCCTTGAAGCGCGCGACCAGCCTTCGGGCTAGGGCGACCAGCACCGCGTCGCCGCCCTCGTCGCCCAGGCTC
>DATNNS010000177.1:0-9069 GCA_035601715.1 Rhizomicrobium sp. | reverse complement strand
CCCCGTCCTTCAATGCCTTTGCCTTTCGGCGAGATCGCGGCGTTGTTGACCAGCGCGTCGAGCTTGCCGTCGGGCAAGCGCTCGCGCATCTCGGCGACGGCGCGCGCGGTGTCGACCGGATCGGAGAGGTCGACCTGGATGTGATCCTCCGGCCCTGCGGCCCACGGACAGTTCTCCGGAAACGCATGGCGCGAACAGGTGATCACCCGCCACCCCGCGCTGGAGAACCGCTTCACCGTCGCATGCCCAATGCCCCGGCTGGCGCCGGTGAGGATGAGGGTGCGGGTGGGCTCGGTTGTCATGAGGCGAGATTAGCAGCATTCGGCGCGAAAGCAGAAGAAAGAGGATTCACGCAGAGCCGCAGAGGCGCGGAGGGGAAAATACCTGAGAGACAAGCCGGATTTCGAAGTTTGTCCGGCCGGCATTGCCGGCCAACAAGCAGATAAGGGGACAACGCTTCGTTCGCCGAAGAGAAATGAACTCCGCGTCTCTGCGGCTCCGCGTGAATCCCTTCTACTTCTGCTCCTCCATCCCCACCGGATCCTGATGGATGATCACTTGCGCGGTCGGGAATGCGGCGCACAGTTCGCGCTCGACGTCGTCGCTCACCTGCTGGGCGCGGGTCAGCGTCATGTCGGGGTCGAGCTCGATGTGGAGCTGGATGAAGTGATGCAGGCCCGCGGCGCGGGTGCGCAGGTCGTGCAGGTTCTTCACTTCGGGATGGGCCATCACGATGCGGGCGATCTCGGCGCGGTTCTCGTCGGCGAGCTCGCGGTCCATCAGCTGGTCGTAGCTGGGCGCGAACACGCTCCACGCCGTCCAGATCAAGGCGCCTGCCACGAACAGCGCGATGATCGGATCGGCCAACTCCCAATGCAGATACCAGCCGAGCAAAATCGCGACGATCACCCCGCCATTGGTGAGCAGGTCGCCGGTGTAGTGCACCTTGTCGGCGCCGATGGCGAGCGAACCCGTCTCCTTCACCACATGGCGCTGATAGGCGACGATGGCGGCCGAGCCGAACAGCGACACGATCATGATGGCGAGCGCGGGGATGCCTTGCGCGATCGGTTGCGGCGCGATCAGCCGGTTGACCGCCTGCACCACCAGGAACGTCGCCGAGCCCGCGATGAACGCGCCCTGCGCGAGACCCGCCAACGGCTCGGCCTTGCCGTGGCCGAAGCGGTGCTCGTCGTCCGCCGGCGTCAGCGCGGAATGGATCGCGACCAGGTTGAGCGTCGAGGTGAACAGGTCGAGCGCGGAATCGGCGAGCGAGGCCAGCACCGAGACCGAGCTCGACATCCAATAGGCCACCGCCTTGATCGCAACGAGAACGATCGAGATGCCGAGCGAGGCGAACGCCGCGCGCCGCATCAGCGTCGCGGCGCGCCTGGCCCGTTCCGTGCGGTCGTCATGCGTCACGGAAACAACCGTTCCGTGCGCCACGGCGCGCTGCCCGCGTCGCGGCGATAGACCAAACGATCGTGCAGCCGGAACGGCCGGTCGCGCCAGAATTCGATCTCGAGCGGCGTGACGCGGAAGCCCGACCAGTAAGGCGGCCGGGGCACCTTGGAGAGCGCATATTGCGCGGCATATTTCGCGATCGCCTTCTCGAACGCCCAGCGCCCTTCCATCGGCCGTGACTGTGCGCTTGCCCAGGCGCCGATCTGGCTGTCCTTGGCGCGGCTCGCGAAATAGGCGTCCGCTTCCGCGTCGCTCACCGTCTCGACCGGCCCGCGCACCCGCACCTGCTTGCGCAGCGTCTTCCAGTGCAGGCACAGCGCGGCATGCTTCTGGCCGAGCAGCTCCGTGCCCTTGGCGCTTTCCAGATTGGTGTAGAAAACGAATCCTCGCGGCGTCGCCTCTTTCAGCAGCACCATGCGCACGTTCGGCCGGCCTTCGCCGTCCACGCTGGCCACCGCCATCGCGTTGGCCTCGTTGGGCTCGGACTTCTTCGCCTCTTCCATCCAGGCGTCGAACAGCGCCAAAGGATCGTCCTTCGCCGCGATGCCGCCGTCGTCGATGGGTCCGCCGATGTCGCTCATTCGACCGGTCTCAAATGGACGTCGTTTTCTCTCCAACAAAAAGAACTGTCATCCCGGCCAAGCGATGCGTCAGCATCGCGCCGAGCCGGGACCCATTGCGCCGCTTTCCCGATGGGTCCCGGATCGGCTCGCTTTGCTCGCCGTCCGGGATGACAACTTGATTTGAAACAAGTCATGAAAGCCCTCTACCATCTCCCTTTTGCGCGGCAAAGCGCGTGTCTGCTAGTCTGAACGCACAATGCGCGCTTTGGTCATTCTCGCCTGCCTCTGCGTCTCGCTCGCAACCGCGCGCGCCGATGGGCTCGTGCCAGGCGACCAGGCGAAATTCGACCAGGGGGCCGCGGCGTTCGACGCCGGCGATTATCCCACCGCCTACAAGATCTTCCGGAGACTCTCCAAGCATGGCGACCTCGCCGCCATGCGCAATGTGGCGCTGATGGAGCGCAAGGGCCTCGGCACCGCGCGCGATCCCGATGCGGCGCTGGAACTCTACCGCTACGTCGCCAATGCCGGCCTGCCGACGGCGCAATACGATTATGCGGAGATGCTGCTGGGCGGCGAAGCGGGCGATCCCGATCCGAAGGAGGCGTTACGCTGGCTGCTGCTCGCGGCCGCCGCCGACCATCCGCTGGCGCAGTACCAGCTCGGCAAGCTCTATGAGGAAGGCGTCGTGGTGCCCAAAGACCTCGCGCGCGCGCAGGCGCTCTATGCCGCCGCCGCCGGCCGCGGCGTGACGGACGCGACGGTGCGTCTCGCCGCCCTCAAGGGCCAGCCCGCGCCGCCGCCCACCGCCCCGCCCGGCCTGCAGCCGGCGGAGCCTGTGACACCCTCCGCAAATCCCTGACAGGGCGTGTTATTCTCCCGCATTCTGGGGAGGCATCCATGAAACCGTTCACGCTGATAGCCGCCGTCGTATTCTTCGTGGTCGCGGCCGCGCATGCCTACAGGATCTACGCCGGTCTCGCGGTCACCATCGGCCCTCACGCGATTCCCATGTCGGTGAGTTGGGCCGGCGCCGTCGTCGCGGCCCTGCTCGGGATCATGCTTCTGGTGGAATCCCGCCGCTGATGGCGGAAGCCGGGCCGGCTTCCTATATGCTGCGCCGAGCGCCGGACGATTCCGGCGACCGGAGAAGTCATGCGCGATCCCTACGAAGTTCTGGGCGTTTCCAAGACCGCCAGCGAGGCCGAGATCAAGAAGGCGTTCCGCAACCTCGCCAAGAAGCACCACCCCGACACCCATAGCGGCGACGCCGGCGCCAAGAAGCGCTTCCAGGAGATCAGCGCCGCCTACGACATCGTCGGCGACAAGGACAAGCGCGGCAAGTTCGATCGCGGCGAGATCGATGCCGGCGGCAATCCGCGCGGCTTCGATCCGCGCCAGGGCGGCGCCGCGGGCGGACCGTTCCGCGGCAATCCGCGCGATTTCAATTTCAACTGGACGGGCGGTGATGCGGCGGAGGAAGTCCACGCCGAAGACATCTTCTCCGAACTGTTCGGCGGCCGCGGCCGGCGGGGCCAGCCGCGCAAGGGCGACAGCTACGAATTCGCGCTCACCGTGAGCTTCGAGGAGGCCGCACGCGGCGGCACGCGCCGTGTCGTGCTGCCCGACGGGCGCGACGTCGACGTGCGCATCCCCGCCGGTCTGCGCGACGGCCAGCAGATCCGCCTCAAGGGCCAGGGTGCGCCCGGCCCGCGCGGCGGACCGCCGGGCGACATGCTGCTCAGCATCTCGGTGGCGCCGCATCCCTTCTTCGTGCGCGACGGCAACGACCTGCGCATGGACCTGCCGGTCACGCTGAAGGAAGCCGTACTCGGCGGCAAGGTGCCGGTGCCGACCTTGAGCGGCGCGGTCGCGCTGACCATCCCCGCCAACGCCAATTCCGGCGCCGTGCTGCGCCTGAAAGGCAAAGGCATTCCCGCGCGCAACGGTGAGGCCGCGGGCGATCTCTATGTGAAGCTGGTCGTGACGCTGCCGGAGAAACCGGACGCGGAGCTGAAGAAATTCGCAGAAGAGTGGAAGGTGGAATACGATCCGCGGGGGAAGATGAAATGAAGCGGCCAAAGCCCGCGAATGAATGACGACGAGCCGGAACGACTGCCACCGCTGCCTTTCTGGCGAACACGATATTTCGCCTACGACGTCCTTCTCCGCCGACCTACCTCGATCCCCTTGAGATTCGCCGCGTGATCAGCCAGCCGGAACGGCGGACGATCCAGCCGGATGGCCGGATTCGGCTCCATGGTTACTCCGAAGCTTGGGCTGTTATCTTCGAGTCGTGCTATTGTCGGATGGAGAAACTGTCCATAACGCCTTCGCCGACGAAGACTTCGCACCATGAAAACTCGCTACGACAAATCCACTGACAGCCTCTATGTCGAGGTGCGGCCTTTGCCCTCGCGCCGCACGGTCGAGCTTGAGGAAGACATCATGCTTGACCTCGGCGACGACGATAAACCCGTCGGCTACGATATCCAGCACGCATCGACAAAGACGGAATTCATCGCACGCCTCATTCTCGAACAGCAGCAGGCTGCGGAGTGATCGCCGTCGATCGGCGAAGCCCTACCCCGCCATCGCGCCATACACCATCTTCTGGAACATCGGGCAGGCGATGCGTGCGCCCATCCGTGCGCCGGTGACGGCCTGTCCGGCCATGTCGGGCGTCAGCGGGGTGTAGTTCTGGATCAGGAAGATGAGGATCATGTCCTTTTCCGGATCGGCTTGCCACCAGGTGCCGAAGGCGCCGGGCCAGCCGAACGCGCCCTTGCTGCCCGCGCCCATCCATTCGTGCTTGTCGGGCTCCATGATGGTGGAGAGCCCGAGCCCGAAGCCCTGCCCTGCCCAGAGCGGCATGCCGAGGAACGGGATCGCGCGCTGCTCCGGCGTCAGCCGGTTTTCGCGCATCAATTCGACGGTCTCGCGCTTGAGATAGCGCTTGCCGTTCAATTCGCCGCCGTTCAGCACCATGCGCGCGAAGGCGAGATAGTCGTCGACCGTCGAGATCAATCCGCCGCCGCCGGCGGTGAAGGCCGGCGGCGTGTCATATTGCGGGAATGGCACAGGCTTGAGCGCACCGTTCGCTTGGTCCTGCTGATACACGACCGCGGCGCGGCCGCGTTTGGCGGGCGGCACGTAGAAATCGGTGTCCGTCATGCCGACCGGCGTGAAGATGCGCTGGATGAGGAACTCGCGGAACGGCATGCCGGCCGCGCGGCCGACCAGAAAGCCCAGCACATCCGTCGAGTGGCTGTAATGCAGCCGGTCACCCGGCGGATAAGTCAGCGGCAGGCTCGCGATGCGCTTGAGCCATTCGTCGGGCTCATGAGGACTATCGAGCACGGCGCCGAGCTTGTCCTCATGCGCCTGGCCGATAGGTCCGGTGGACGTGAAGCCGTAAGCGAGACCCGAGCGATGCGTCATCAGGTCTTCGACGGTGATCGCGCGCGGCGATGGATAGGTGTCGTCGAGCGCGCCGCCGGGCGTCTTCAGCACGCGCATGTTGGAAAATTCGGGCAGCCATTTGGTGATCGGGTCTTCGAGCTTGAGCTTGCCCTCCTCCAGCAGCATCAGCGCCGCGACCGACGTGATCGGTTTGGTCATCGAGGCGATGCGGAACAGCGTGTCGCGCGTCATCGGCAGATCGTTCGCGATATCGCGCTTGCCGATGGTGTTGAGCTGCACCTCGCGCCCGCCGCGCCAGATCAGCGTCACCGCGCCCGACAGATCGCCGGCATCGACCACGCCTTTCAGCATCGGCGGAATCTGCGCCAGGCCTTCGGCCGAGAAGCCGCCTCCCGAGACGTCCTTATCCATGCGACAGTCCCGTTTCGGATTGCAGTGCGAGCGGGCGCACGCGCGTCACCAGCTCGCGAAGAAACACATCCGGCATCGTCAGCACCGCGGTGTGCCCGCCGTCCTTGAGCAGCACGAAGGCTTTCACCGGCGCCTGCACCTTGGCGACATAGTCTTGCGCCAGCACGGCCGGCGTCAAGGCGTCGCGATCACCCTCGAAGACGAAGAACGGCACGTCGAATGTCGTGCCCAGCTTTAGCGCGTCGTAGTCGTTCACTTCGGCATAAGTCGCGCGCTGCGAGAATTTCGCGGCGGCGAGGAAGTTCCAGATATCCCGCAGCGAATAGTCCGGCGCGAACAGCACCGTGGGCGTCAGGTTCGACGACAGGTCGCGCTCGGCCTGCGTGTCGTAAGCCGCCTGCCATTTGCGTTGCACGAGCAGCTTCTCGAAATCGGCATAGGGCGGAACGCCGATGCGCTGCAGCTCCGCGACGGCGGTCGCGTCATGCGCCGCGCGCGCCTTGTCCATCACCATCGCATAGGAGGTTTTCTCGTTCTGCGCTTTGTCGACGAGCTGGCCGGTGCCGACATAGGCCGAGAACAGATCGGGCCGCAGCTTCACCATGCGCAACGCGAGCACCGTGCCCCAGGAATGGCCGACGACGACGATCTTGCTCTGATGGAGATGGCGTTCGAGAAATTGCGTAAGTTGCAGCCCGTCCTGGGTCATGCGGTCGATCGTCATCGGCGCGCTGCCGGCCTCGCCGTTGCGGCCATAGGTCTTGCCCGCGCCGCGCTGGTCCCATTGCACGACGGTGAAATATTTTTCCCACGGCTGGAAAACCGGCGTCAGCGGAATCATCGAGATGCCCGGACCGCCATGCAGGAACAGGAGGACGGGATTGCGCCGGTCCTCGCCGCGAATCTGCACCCATTGGTCGATGCCGCCGATCTTGACGAATATCCCCACGTCGATGCCGTTCGGCGTGGTGATCGCGAGCGCTTGCGCATTGTCATGCTGGCGCCAGGCGCGATAGCCGAACGCGCCTGCCGCTGCGACCGCGACGACCACGACAACGGCGATCAGCCCGCGCCGGAAAATCCGCATTTTGTCCATGTCCGGCGACTCTGGATTCGCGATGGGCGCGCGTCAATGGAATAGTGACGCCGCCGTCAGGAACGCGGAAATGCTTGATTTCTTGGGCAATCCCCCTTAGCCGGGGTATGCATTCCTGTTCACAGTTCCGGAGCCCGGCATGTCCACCAGCGGCCTTATGAAAGGCAAGCGAGGCCTCATCATGGGCGTCGCCAACGACCGCTCGATCGCCTGGGGCATCGCCGATGCGCTGCACAAGGCCGGCGCCGAACTCGCCTTTACCTACCAAGGCGACACCTTCAAGAAACGCGTGACGCCGCTGGTGGCGCCGCTCAACCCCGCCGCGCTGATCGATTGCGACGTCTCGCAGCAGGGCTCGATCGACGGCTGCTTCGCCGAGCTCGGCAAGAAATGGGACAGCCTCGACTTCGTCGTCCATTCCATCGGCTTCTCCGACAAGGACCAGCTCAAGGGCCGCTATATCGACACGACGCCCGAAAACTTCGCGATGACGATGAACATCTCCTGCTACTCGTTCACCGCAATCGCCCAGCGCGCCGAGAAGATGATGACAAACGGCGGCAGCATGGTGACGCTGACCTATTACGGCTCCGAGCGCGTGATGCCGCATTACAACGTGATGGGCGTCGCCAAGGCGGCGCTCGAAGCGAGCATGCGCTACATGGCCGAGGATCTCGGCAAGAAGGCCATCCGCGTCAACGCGATCTCCGCCGGCCCGATCAAGACGCTGGCGGCGAGCGGCATCGGCGATTTCCGCTATATCCAGAAATGGAACGAGTACAACGCGCCGCTCCGGCGCAACATCACCATCGAGGAAGTGGGCAACGCCGCGCTGTTCCTGCTCTCCGATCTCGGCAAGGCGGTCACCGGCGAAACGCTGCATGTCGATGCCGGCTATCACATCGTCGGCATGAAGGCGGTGGACGCGCCGGACATCTCGGTCGTCAAAAGCGATGGCGCTTAGTCTCGCGAACGGATTGACGCTCTACTTCTGCCGTCACGGCGAGACCGAGGCGAATGTCGAGAAGCGTTTCCAGGGCCGCACCGTCGACACGCCGCTAACGGCCAAGGGCCGCGAACAGGCCCTGGACATCGCAACCATTCTGCGCCGCGAGATCGGCGAAAGACCGCCGGTCGCTTTCGTGACAAGCCCGCTGCAACGCGCCTGCACGACGATGGAGATCATCCGCGAGGCGCTTGGCCTGCCGCGCACCGGCTACACGACCGACCCGCGACTCCAGGAAATCAATCTCGGCGAATGGGACGGTCTGACGGACGCACAAGCCCGCGCCCGCGACCCGGCGATGTTCGAGAAGCGCGGCATGGACAAATGGAACGTGCGCGTGCCGGGCGGCGAGAATTATGCCGATGTTGCCAAGCGCGCCGAAAGCTGGATCGCGGATTTGCGCGGCGACACCTTCGCCGTCAGCCACGGCGCGTTCACGCGAATCCTGCGCGGGCTGTTCGAAGGCCTCACTTGGAAGCAGATGTCCGATCTCGACGAGACCCAAGGTGTCGTCTTCCGCGTGCGCGGCGATGTCGTGACCCGGCTTGAAGCGAAATAGCGATGGCCGATTTCAAGTTTCTTATGCTCTACGTCCTGCGCCACGGCGAATGCGAGCACAATGTCGCCGGCCGCCTCGCCTCGCAGGACGACTCGCCGCTGACCGCCAAGGGCCGCGAGCAGGCGCGCGCGAATGGCGCTTTGCTGAAGGAGATCGCGGGCGCTCTGTCGACTTTCGATTTCTACGCCAGCTCCCTGCACCGCACCTGCGCCACGATGGAATTGCTGCGCGGGGCGGCGGGCCTGCCGCCGACCGGCTACCGCGCCGATCACCGGCTGATGGAAATGCATTGCGGCGATCAGATCTGGCTGCGCTGGAAGGACATCTCCGACGCCGAACACGCCAGCTACCGCGCCGACCCGTGGAATCACACCCGCCCCGGCGGCGAGAACCAGGCGACGGTCTACGCGCGGGTCCGCGATTTCCTCGGCACCCTCAAGCGCGACGCGGTGATCGTGACCCATCAGGTCCCGGCCCGCCTGATCCGCGCGCATTATCTGGGCCTTACGCCGGAAGAAGCAGTGCGCTACGAACAGCCCCACGCCGG
>DATNNS010000176.1:0-2400 GCA_035601715.1 Rhizomicrobium sp. | reverse complement strand
AGCCGCACAAGGGCGTCAATCCGGATGAAGTCGTCGCGCTTGGCGCCGCCATCCAGGCCGGCGTCCTCAAGGGCGAAGTGAAGGACGTTCTCCTTCTCGACGTGACGCCGCTGTCGCTCGGCATCGAAACGCTGGGCGGCGTGTTCACGCGCCTGATCGAGCGCAACACGACGATCCCGACCAAGAAGAGCCAGGTGTTCTCCACCGCCGAAGACAACCAGACGGCCGTGACCATCCGGGTATTCCAAGGCGAGCGTGAAATGGCGGCCGACAACAAGATCCTCGGCCAGTTCGATCTCGTCGGCCTGCCGCCTGCGCCGCGCGGCATGCCGCAGGTCGAAGTCACCTTCGACATCGACGCCAACGGCATCGTCAACGTGACGGCCAAGGACAAGGCGACCAACAAGGAACAGCAGATTCGCATCCAGGCGAGCGGCGGTCTGTCGGAAGCCGACATCAACAAGATGGTCAAGGATGCCGAGGCGCATGCGTCGGACGATAAGAAGCGCAAGGAGCTCGCCGAAGCCAAGAACCACGGCGACGCGCTGGTCCATACTACCGAGAAGGCGCTTTCCGAGCACGGCGCCAAGGTCGAGGCGGGCGACCGCACCGCGATCGAGAATGCGCTGGCCAGCCTCAAGGAAGCGATCAAGACCGACGATCCGGCCGAGATCAAAGCCAAGACCGAAGCGCTGGCGCAGGCTTCGATGAAGCTGGGCGAAGCGATGTACAAGGCGCAGGCCGGGCAGGATGGCGCCGATGCCGCAGCCGCGGGCGCCGACACGCAGCCCAAGGACGACAATGTCGTCGACGCGGAGTTCTCCGAAGTCGACGACCAGAAGAAGGGCGCGGCGTAAGCCGGAAAATTCGGGGATCGGAAATGCCTATGATTGTGTCGTTTTCCGATCCCCGCTCGTCCTCATTCTGAAATCCGGCCATGAGCAAGCGCGACTACTATGAAGTCCTGGGCGTCGAGCGCAGCGCCACGGTCGAGGTCATCAAGAGCGCCTATCGCAAGGCCGCCAAAGAACATCACCCCGACGCCAATCACGGCGACGATCACGCCGAGCACCGCTTCAAGGAAGTCAGCGAAGCTTATGACGTCCTGAAAGACGGCCAGAAGCGCGCCGCCTATGACCGCTACGGCCACGCCGCTTTCGAGCAGAATGGCGGCGGCCGCCCCGGCGGTTTCGACTTCGCTTCGTCCTTTACCGATATTTTCGACGATCTGTTCGGCGAGTTCACCGGCGGCAGGAAAGCGCGCCGGCAGAATCGCGGCCAGGATTTGCGCTTCAATCTGGAAGTCAGCCTCGAGGAAGCGTTCAAGGGCCGCAACGCGCAGATCAAGGTGCCCACCGCTGTGGCCTGCGAGGCCTGCGGCGGCAGCGGTGCGGAGCCGGGCCATAAGGCCGAGCAATGTCCGACCTGTTCGGGCATCGGCAAGGTGCGGGCCCAGCAGGGCTTCTTCACCATCGAGCGCACCTGTCCGTCCTGCCGCGGCGCCGGCCGCATCATCAAGAACCCCTGCAAGATCTGTCACGGCAGCGGCCATGTGCAGAAAGAGCGCACGCTTGGCGTCGATATTCCGCCCGGCGTCGAGGAAGGTACGCGCATCCGGCTGACCGGCGAAGGCCAGGCGGGCTTGAACGGTGGGCCGGCGGGCGATCTCTATATCTTCCTGTCGGTGGGCCAGCATCCGCTGTTCCAGCGCGACGGCCACGATCTCTATTGCCGCGCGCCGGTCTCCTTCATCACCGCTTCGCTGGGCGGCGCCATCGAAGTGCCGACGCTCGACGGCGGCCGCGCCAAGGTCGCCATTCCCGAGGGCACGCAGTCCGGCCGCAGATTCCGTCTGCGCGGCAAGGGCATGCCGGTCTTGCGCGGCGGCGGTATGAACGGAGACCTCTATGTCGAGCTGACGGTGGAAACGCCGGTCAAGCTCACCAAGAAACAGAAAGAGCTGTTGCGCCAGTTCGAAAGCGAAAGCGCCCCGGGCTGCCAGCCGGAAAGCGAAGGCTTCTTTGCCAAGGTCAAGGAATTCTGGAACCGCGAAGTTTAATTTCTCTCCCGCTGTTGCGGGGAGCTTCTAACTAAACAGCTTGTTGAACTCCGGGCAATCGCCGCTCGAGGCGAAAATTGCATCGTATTTTCCCTCATTAAGAAGCATCTTGGTCGCGCGCATCGCCGCGCCATAGGCCGCCCGCGCGACGCCCGCGCCCGCGCTGAGGCGGCGCACGCCGGCGGCTTGCAGTTCAGCGAGCGGCGGCGAGGTTTTCTGGATCAGGGAATTGAGCGGCAGATCGACGGCGCGCACGACATCGCGAATGGCCGCAAGAGTGATCAGCGCCGGAACGAACAGCCCGTCCGCGCCCGCGTCGCGATAAAGCTTGCCGCGCCGGA
>DATNNS010000175.1:0-2718 GCA_035601715.1 Rhizomicrobium sp. | reverse complement strand
GCTTTTGCGCCGGGGAGGACATGCAAGAGTCCCTCAAAAACGGCGCCCCCGGCGGACGGCGCCCGGACGTGGAGGACCCGTTCATGTCCGGCGCGCTGGAAAAGCCGGTGATCGCCGCGGTCAACGGCTTCGCGATGGGTGGCGGCTTCATGCTTGTCGAGCGCACCGATCTCCGCCTCGCGGTGCGCGGCGCGGTGTTCGAGGTTTCGGAGGCGAAACGTTGGCTGTTGGGCGGCTACAATCACGGCCACGTCGCCAACCTGCCGTATCCGATCGCGATGGAAATGGCGCTGGGTTTTCGTTTCACCGCCGAACGATTTTACGATGTCGGTTTCCTGAACCGGCTGACCGAGCCGGACGCGCTGATCCCGGAAGCCATCAAAATGGCCGAGCATTTGCTCACCCTGCCGCCGGCCTCGCGCGTCAACACGGTGCAGATGATGCGTCAGATGCGGCCGGCGCCGTCAGCGGAGCAACAGCGCCTCGCCGCCGCGCTGCATGACCACGGCGCGAAGAGCGATCTGATGGAGTCGCGCGCCGCCTTCGCGGAAAAGCGCAAGCCGAACTTCAAGGGCTGGAACGATCCCCAGGACCGTTACCGCGCACCGACGCTCGATAAATCGTAACTGCCCAGGTTCGCTGACCCGGCTCATCATCCGACCTGGAGTTCGGCGATCAAGCGACCTGGCTGGCTGGTCAGCGTCTGCAAGATGTCCCATCCCTGCTTCCGCGCCGTCGAGATCAGTGAGCGGATGACACTGAAGTCCTCCGCCCCCTCCTGGGAACGAAAACCGCCGGATATTTTCTGCCGGAGTTTCATCATTCGCCCATCGCGCTCTGCCAGGTTGTTGGTGAACGGCACGGTGGGATCAGACAGGAAGCGCAACACGTCCTGTTTGCGGGTTTGGAGACGATGCAGAAGATTATGGCCAACCCTGCGCGGTCTCCGGCCCAGGCGCTTTCTCGCGGTGGAGATCAAGACGGGTTGCGCGTCATGGAATGCGAAACCCTCCATGAGAATGGCATCGTAACATCGTTCGATCAGCGCGATGAGCTGAGGTGATAACGTAACGCCCCGTTCACGCGCGAGGTTTGTCGCGTGACACGCCCGGCGCAACAGACGTTGCATCTTGCGTGCCCAGTTCTCTTTCTCGATCTCCACGAGAGCCTTGAGCTCTCGCAGATGATGTGCGTTGCACAATGCGTGCAATACGCCTTTCAGGGTGTAGTACGGCTTCCAATGGTCATGGACGACAATGCCGAGGACGTTTTCCATCAGGCTACCCCGCTTCGGGGAGACGCGATAAAATGTCAGCCAAATGGTCGATGCGATGTGCAGCCATTGCGTCTTGCCGCCAATCCGCAAGCCGGTTTCATCCATGTGCTTTACTGGCGCCGCCGCCACATGATCGCGCACGGCGACGGCGAAGCTCTGGAAGCGTGCGGCACAACTCCGGCTCATCCCGGCGATGGTGGCCGTCACCAGGTGCACGCCGAACAAATCGGCCATCAACATCGCCAGACGCTGCTCGGGCAAAAACTGAAAGTGCAGCAGATAAACCACGACAGCCGCGATGTTGGCGCCGTATTGCACTGGCGCGGTCACGTCGGCGGGAAAGGCCGCGCGGGTCTCCGCGCCGCACTTCGCGCAACGGCAGGCATGCGCGCGATGTTCCGTAACGATCAAGGGCTGCGGCGCGGGGAGATCGAACACCTGCCGCGCGGTATGACCGGTGGCCATCTCCTCGTTCAGGGGGCCGCCGCACCCCGGGCAGGTTTCGGGGAAATGATCGATCGCGGCGTCGGGCGTTTCGGTTCGGCTCAGCGTTTTGCCAGGATGGCCTTTCTGACCGCCGGGCTTCTTGCCTGACCGTTCACGCAGACTGCTCACGCGCGCCGGCTTCTTCTTCAGTCCATCGCTGGATGGAGGTTTGCCGCTGTTGCCGCTGTTCAGCCCAAGCTGACGTTCCAGCTCCCCGATCCGCGCATTCTGCACCGCTATTCTCGCCAGCAACTCGGCGTTTTGTGCCTGTAGTGCCGCGACCAACGCTTCCAAACGCGCCAGGCTGTCCGATATCGGACGGGCGTCTTCGTGCGAATCAGACGGCGACGGCGACATGGGGAGCTTGACTCATGCCCCGAGTCGCGTGTCAACCGCCGGTCAACGATCCGCTACCTGGGCAGTTACGATGGATGCCATACGCGATCACGCTAACGCGATCGCCAGGGGCGTCATGAAAACCCGCTAAACACTTCGAGCGCGGTCGAAGCAGGTTCCGCAACTCTGGTTTAGTCCTGACGTTACTCCGCTGAACGTGAAGGGACACCAGATGGCTGACGATTCCACGCGCCTCGATCCGCGCGAACAGCATTTTCGCGTCGCCAGCGCGCATTCCGGGCGCAAGCTGTTTCTGCGCTATTTGCCCGCCGCGCATCCAGCGCAAGCAGAGCGCCGGCATGTGCTGTACGTGCATGGCGCGACGTTTCCGTCCGCTTTGTCGGTCGCGTGTCGGTTCGATGGCCGCTCCTGGCGCGACGCGCTGCATGACGCCGGCTTCGACGTTTGGGCGTTCGACTTTCTGGGTTTCGGTCACTCGGATCGCTATCCCGAGATGGACGAACCGGCGACCGCGCACCGTCCGCTCTGCGACGCCAAAGACGGTGGCGATCAGGTGACGGCGGTGGTTCGCTTCATCCTCGGGCATGCGCGCTCTGAAC
>DATNNS010000174.1:0-3447 GCA_035601715.1 Rhizomicrobium sp. | reverse complement strand
GGCGAACCCCGGCCCCATGATCGCTCCGATGCTGGCGTCCTCCGCGCCCGAACCGCCGAGTTGGAGCTGGTAATATTCGACGCCCTTCTTGTCGACGCCGAGAATGCCGATGTGCCCGGCGTGATGATGGCCGCAGGCGTTGATGCAGCCGCTGATCTTGATCTTGAGCTCGCCGATGTCGTGCTGGCGGTCGAGATCGGCGAAGCGTTCCGAGATCGCCTGCGCGATCGGGATCGAGCGTGCGTTGGCGAGGTCGCAGTAGTCGAGACCGGGGCAGGCGATGATGTCGGTCACGAGCCCCGCGTTCGGCGTCGCCAGATCCAGCTCTTTCAGGCGCGCGTGCACCTTGGGCAGGTCGCGCTTGCGCACATGCGGCAGCACGAGGTTCTGCTCATGGCTGACGCGGATTTCGGCGATGCCGAATTCGTCCATGAGATCAGCGAGCGCATCCATCTGCTCCGCCGTCGCATCGCCAGGCACGCCGCCGATGGGCTTGAGCGAGATCGTCGCGATGGCGTAGCCCGGCGCGCGATGCGTCGCGATGTTGGTCTTCACCCAAGCCTCGAATTCCGCGTCGCCATCCGGCATCACGTCGGGCAGCGCCTCGAACGGGGGCGGCGCGAAGTAAGCATCGATGCGGTCGAGCTCCGCTTGCGGCACCTGCAGCGTGCCGCTCTTCTTGATCTCCTCGAACTCCACCAGCGTGCGGCGGCGCATCTCGTCGGGGCCCAGCGCGTTCGCCAGGATCTTGATGCGCGCCTTGTAGAGATTGTCGCGCCGGCCTTCCTCGTTGTAGACGCGCATCACGCTTTCGAGGAAGGCGAGGATGTCGTGCTTGGCAACGAACTCCCCGATGACGTAGCCGATATACGGCGTGCGTCCCATGCCGCCGCCGACCAGAACTTTGTATCCCGTCTCGCCCGCATTGTTGCGCACGATCTCGATGGCCAAGTCGTGGAACTTGAGCGCGGCGCGATCGTGCGGGCTTCCCGACACCGCGATCTTGAACTTGCGCGGCAGGAACGAGAACTCCGGATGAAGGCTCGACCACTGCCGCACGATCTCGGCTACGGGACGCGGGTCCTCGATCTCGTCGGACGCGGCGCCGGCGAAATGATCGGCGGTGACGTTGCGGATGCAGTTGCCGCTGGTCTGGATCGCGTGCATCTCGACGCTCGCGAGCTCTGCCAAGATGTCGGGTACGTCGATGAGGCGCGGCCAGTTGAACTGGATGTTCTGCCGCGTGGTGAAATGGCCGTAGCCCTTGTCGTATTTGCGCGCGATGTGGGCCAGCATGCGCAGCTGGTTGGCGTTCAGCGTGCCGTACGGCACGGCGATGCGCAGCATGTAGGCGTGGAGCTGGAGATAGAGCCCGTTCATCAGCCGCAGCGGCTTGAACTCGTCCTCGCTCAACTCGCCCGCGAGCCGCCGCTCCACCTGATAGCGGAACTGCGCCACCCGCTCGCGCACGAAAGCCGCGTCGAATTCGTCGTAGCGATACATTCTTCACCTCCCCCTTGTGGGGAGGTCGGAGCGCGTTCCGCGCTCCGGGTAGGGGGACGGTGTTGAATGTGGGTTTTTGCTTTCGCCGCTTCCCCCTACCCGAACCGCTACGCTGCGCTGCGCGGTTCGACCTCCCCACGAGGGGGAGGTAAGTACCGCCTGCTTGCCGAGATCGCGCCGCACGCTCGGCCCCTCGCTGCGCACGATCTCGCGCTCTTCCACCGCGCGCACGCGGTCGCCCTCGACGCTGACCGGGAAGAGATACGGATTGACCACGCGCCGCGCCTTCACATCGTCACTCGCGCCAGCGAGCGCGGCATCGGCCTGCGGCTTGTCGGGGAGAATCTCCGCGTCGACGAACGCCTCGACCCACGCGCCCGCGCGCCAATAGACGACATCGCCATCGCGTAGCCGGTTGGCCGTCAGGACCTGGAGGACGGACGCTGCCATTCCTTGAAAGTCGCAACTCCGGCAGGGGAATTCAATAGATTACATGGAGGATGTGTGTAATATAAAGTTGTACAAGACAGGCACGTAATACCTTTCCTCCCCCGCCATTGCGGGGGAGGGGGACCGCACTTGCGGTGGAGGGGGTGAGGCAGTGGCGAAGAATTATTCTTCATCACCTCCTCACCCCCTCCGTCTGCCGCGCGAAGTCGCGCGGCATCCACCTCCCCCGCTCTCGCGGGGAGGAAACCTACGCCTGCCGCTTCACCGCGCTTTCGTGCCAGCGGTGCAGCAGCGCCCATTCCAGCGCCGAGAGCGCGAAGAAGATCGCCACGCCCGTCAGCGACAGCAGCGCGAGGGCGGCGAACATCGTGGCGATGTGCAGGCGGTTGCCGGATTCGATGATGGTCCAGCCGATGCCGGAGTCGGTGCCGGTGCCGGCGGCGAATTCGGCGACGATGACGCCGATCAGCGCCAGCCCGCCGGAGATCTTCATCGCCGCCAGCAGATGCGGCAGCGCGCCGGGCAATTGCAGCCGCGTGAGGATCTGCCAGCGCGAGGCGCCGTAGAGCCGGAACAGGTCGATCAGGTCGCGGTCGGCGGATTTGAGGCCGAGCGTCGTGTTCGACAGGATCGGGAAGAACGCGACGATCCAGGCGAGCAGGAGCAGCGCGCGGCCGATATGGTCGTAGCCGATCCAGATCACGATGAGCGGGGCGATCGCGATCACCGGCGTCACCTGCAGGATGACGGCATAGGGATACAGCGCGAGCTCGACGATGCGGCTTTGCGAGAACAGGATCGCCATCGCGACGCCGCTCGCGACCGCGAGCAGGAAGGCGAGGATCGCGATACTGAGCGTGCCCCACAGCGCGGCCATCAACGTGGCGAAATCGTCGGCGAACGCCTGCGCGATCGCGGCCGGCCCCGGCAGCAGGTACACCGGCACATTGTAGTGCCGCACCAGGAATTCCCACAGCGCCAGCACCGCGATGCCGAGCGCCAGCGGGACAACGGTTCTAAGCGCGCTCATGCCGCGCTCCGCATCGCGCCCGCCAGCGCCGCTGAAATCTTGCCCGCGGCGTCGGCGAAGGCGGGCGTCAGGCGGTAGGACGCGTCGCGGCCGGCGGGCGGCGCGAGCGTGATGTCGGCGGCGACGCGCCCGGGCCGCGGCGTCATCACCACCACGCGGCTCGACAGATAGGCGCTCTCGAACACCGAATGGGTGACGAAGATCACCGTGATGCCGTCCTCGCGGGCGAGCGCGATCAGATCGTCGTTGAGCGACTGGCGGGTGAGCTCGTCGAGCGCCGCGAACGGTTCGTCCATCAACAGCAGCGTCGGTTCGGCGGCGAGCGCGCGTGCGATGGACACGCGCATCTTCATCCCGCCGGACAGCTCGCGCGGATAGGCTTTCTCGAAACCGGCCAGCCCGACGCGCGCGAGCGCCTTGCGGCTGCGCACCTCTGCCTCCGCGCGCGGAATTCCTTTCAGGTC
>DATNNS010000173.1:0-9589 GCA_035601715.1 Rhizomicrobium sp. | reverse complement strand
CCGCCGCCGCTATCGCCCCGCCGATCACAAGAATGAGAACGGGACCAAACCATAGCGCGTAGGTGTCCGGCTCGAGCGGCGGCTTCATCAGAACGAATTTGCCGTAGCGCGCCACGAGGTAGCTTTCTATCTGGGCATTGGAGTCTCCGGCTTCAATGCGCGCGCGGATCAGGCGGCGAAGATTGGCCGCGAGTGGCGCGCCGGATTCATCCAAAGATTCCCCCTGGCAGACCAGACAGCGGAATTCCTTCTGCAACGCGACAGCGCGCGACTCCTGCATGGGATCGGCGAGTTTCTCGGGGCCTGTATTGGCGAACGAAGCCGTTGCCATGAAGACCAGGCCCATGCCGAGGACGATCGTTCGTATCATTCTGCGGGCACCGTGGATGCCGCTGTGCGTGCGAAGCGCCGGCGTAAGCGGCCCCACAATCCGGCAAGGCCTCCCAGCGCCATGATCGCGCCGCCGAACCAGATGAACGGCGCCAACGGATTGAGATAAGCGCGGATGACCCAGCGCCCGCCGCCGCGATCATCGCCGAGCGCCACATAAAGATCGGAAAAGCCCGTGGTGTGGATCGCGGTGTCGCTGATCTCCTGGCCCTCGGCGGGATAGGCGCGCTTTTCCGGCGCCAGCATGGCCACGCGATGGCCATTGCGGAACGCTTCAATCTGCGCGCGAACGGCCTGGTAGTTGGGGCCCTGCACGCTTTCCACGCCGTCGAAGCGCAGCGTGGTATCCGAAACTTGCATCGACTGCCCCGGCGCCAAAACCTCAAGCCCTTCGCTGCGCCACACCGTCGTGCCGGTGACGCCGAGCAAGGTGATGCCAAGCCCCGCATGCGCGAGCACCGCGGCCAGCGCGCCCAAATTCAACGCCCGCGCGCGACGGCGCTTTGTGAAGTCGATCGCGCTCGCTGCGATGACCCATGCGCCCAGCGCGAAAGCGCCGGCTGCCGCCAGCGAACGCGGCGACGTGAGCGCGAACACCGCGATGCCCGCGACAAACGCCGCGCCGAGGCCTGGCGTCAGCGTGCGCAACGCGGCTTTCAGCTCTCCCCGCCGCCAACCGAGGCGCGGTCCGAACGGGACCAGGATCAGCAGCGCGACGAAGATGGGCGCGAAGAACATCGCGAAATAGGGGCCGCCGACCGAGATCTTCTCGCCCGTCGCCGCATCCAGGAAGAGCGGATAGAGCGTGCCGAGAAACACCGTCGCCGCCGCCGCCGTCAGCAACACGTTGTTGAACAGCAGCGCGGTCTCCCGGCTTGCCGGCTCGAAGGCTGCACCGCGTTCGAGCTTCGGCGCACGCCACGCGAACAGGCCGAGCGCGCCGCCGATCGCCACGAAGATCATCACCAGGATGAAGAAGCCGCGCTCAGGATCGTTGGCGAAGGAATGAACCGAGGTCAGAACGCCCGAACGCACCAGGAAAGTGCCGATCAAGCTCAGCGAAAACGCGGCGATGGCCAGGAGCAATGTCCAGGCGCGGAAGGCGCCCGTGCGTTCGGTGGCAAGTGCGGAGTGCAACAGCGCGGTCGCCACCAGCCAGGGCATCAGCGCGGCGTTCTCGACCGGATCCCAGAACCAGAAGCCGCCCCAGCCGAGGTCGTAATAGGCCCACCACGAACCCAGCGTGATGCCGGCGGTGAGCGCGATCCAGGCGGCGAGCATGAAAGGCCGCGCCGCGCGCGTCCAATCCGCATCGCCGGTGATGAGCGCGGCCGCGGCGTAAGCAAACGTCGCCGACAGCCCGACATAACCGAAGTAGAGCATCGGCGGATGGATCGCCAAGCCAGGATCCTGCAGCAGCGGATTGAGCCCCGCGCCTTCGAAAGGCTGCGGGTCGAGACGCACGAACGGATTGGAGGTGAACAGGATGAACAGCAGGAACGCGATCGCGAGAAGCCCCTGCACGCCGAGGGCTGCCGCGGTGAGCCTTTCGCTGCCGCGCCGCGCCAGCGCGATCGCGGCGGTGTAAAGCGCGAGCACCAGGATCCACAGCAGCATCGAGCCTTCGTGATTCCCCCACACGCCGGTGATCTTGTAGATCAGCGGTTTCAGTGTGTGCGAATTCTGCGCCACGGTCTGGATGCTGAAATCGGACGTGACGAAGCCGAACATCAGCGCGCCGAAGGCGAGCGCCGTGAACACGAAAAACCCCATCGCCGCGCCGCCCGCGATTTCGCGGGCGCGCACCGCATCTGCCCGCGCGCCGATCAGCCCGGCCGCCGCCATCACAAGGGCGAGCGCCAGCGCGAGCGCGAGCGAAAGCTGGCCGATCTCACCCGTCATGGCGACTGGCCTTCCTTCCAGCGGCCGGAGCGCTTGAGCGCGTCCACCACTTCGGGCGGCATGTAACGTTCGTCATGCTTGGCCAGCACTTCGCTGGCGACGAACTCGCCCGAGCCGTCGAGCGCGCCCAGCGCCACCACGCCCTGGCCCTCGCGGAACAGGTCCGGCAGCACGCCGGTGAATTCCACCGGCACGGTCGCGCGCCCGTCAGTGACGGCGAAATGCACCGCGGCGCCCGGCCCATGCGTCACGCTGTGCTTCTCCACCAGCCCGCCGATGCGGAACGCGACGCCGGGCGCCACATGTTTCTGCGCCACGTCGGCCGGACTGTAGAAATAGAGCACGTTGTCCCTCAGCGCGGTGACGACCAGGGCCGCGCCGCCCGCCGCGGCAGTGACGAGCGCGACCGCGAAATAAAGCCGTCGGCGCTTCTTTGGAGTCATCGTTTTCCCAATCGGTCGGCAGATGGAGTATAGAAGCCGGCGCGGCGCCGGCCAAAGCAATGCGGCATGCCGCCCCGCTTATGCCAAAATCGGCGTGGAATGTGGCCGCTGTCGAAAAAGGGGTCCGCCATGAGAGTCATCCGCCTCGCCGCCGCGTTGTGCGCGGCGCTGCTCGCCACGGCCTGCCTGCCGGTCACCAGTTCGGTTCCTGTTGGATCCACCGTGGGCTTCAAGCCCGATTCGGCGCTGACCGGCATCTGGAAAGGCCATGGCCAGACCCTTACGGAGACGACCTATTTCAGCTTCTTCCCGCAGCAAGATGGCGCGATCACCGTGCTCGGCCAGACGCCGGACGGCAAGGATACCGGCTGGGGCGTCTACAGCGTGCAGACCGCGGCGCTCGGCCCGTATCATTTCATGAACGCACGCGACATCAGCAGTGACGGCAAGCCGGTGGACGCGGCCGAAGCGCAAAAAACATTCCCGCTGCTCTACAAAGTGAACGGCGACGGCGCACTGGTCATCTACCTGCTCGACGAGAAGAAAGCCGGCGCCGCGATCAAGGCCGGCAAGATCGCCGGCACGATCGAGCCCGGCCAGGACGGCGACATCGTGCTCACCGCGCCGGCCGCCGATCTGGATGCTTTCTTTCAGACGCCGGACGGTCGCGCGCTGTTCGTCAAGCCGCTGGCGATCCTCAGGAGGGAGAAGTGAGAAAAGAACTACCCTCCCCTTGAGGGAGGGTGAAATCAGTGCCCTGCTTTCCCGAAAATCTCTTCCGCCATTTCCGTTTCGTAGCTCAGCCCTTCCGGCGTCAGCGTGATGCGATGCGGCCAGTCGGCGCGCGCGAGGCCTTTGCGCTCTAGCGCGTGCCAGACGTTCTCGTTGTAGAGCCCGGTTGCGTCCTTGCCGGCGACGACGGCATCGCCGAGATGGAAGTGATCGCCATGCGCCGGGGGCAGGCGCTCGATCGTCACTTCGCCGGCCCCCGGTCCGGCGCTGGCGACGCCCGGCAGGCGCGCGATCGCCTGCAACAGCGTGAGCGTGCGCAATTGCAGCGCGTTGAGCTTCAACGGATTCTGTTTCGGTGCCATTCGCTCCTCACTCCACCAGCCAGCGCGGCCGGTCCGCGCCGGGTTCGGGCGGCGGATTGCGCCAGGCCGGCGGCGTTTTCTCCATGCGTACGACGGGCCCCAGATAGTCGAGCCGCCCGCGCCCGGTTTCGCACGACTGGAAATAGCCGTCGAGCCCCGCGCCCGGCTTCCAGCTTTCCGGCACGCTGGCCGCGTTCAGCTTGCCCAGCGACTGAAGCCACGTCGCCGTCGCGCACAGCGAAACCTCGACGAGCCAGCTGCCGCCTTCGCGGATGCGCCGCAGCAGCGCCGCCGCCACACCCGCCGCCGCGAGATAGCCGGTGATGTACTCGCAGGCCGCCGCGGGGATGAGCTGCGGCACACTCTCCCGCCGGCTGCCGGCGCGCGCCGCCGCAAACCCGCCCTGCTCCACCGCGACGCCGGTCGCGCTTTGCGCGAGTTGCTCCCAGCCGCGCCGCTGCGCCCACGGACCCTGCGTGCCGTAGCAGGACAGCGAAACATACACGATGCCGGGCGCGACATGGGCAAGCGCGGGCGGGCTGAAGCCGAGCGCGGCGAGCGCACCGGGTTTGTAGGAATCGACAAACACATGGGCGCCGCGCGCCAGGCCGCGCAGGATTTCGGCATCGCCCGGTTTCGTCAAGTCCAGGAAAGTCGAGCGCTTGCCGTGACCGGTGTCGAGATCGAACACATCGATCGTAGGCAGCCAATCGGCGCGCACCGACAGCACGTCGGCGCCATAGGATGCGAGCGTTCGTCCGGCGCTCGGCCCGGCAAGCACGCGCGTCAGATCGAGCACGCGGATGCCGCCCAGCGGCTTATCGCTTTCGGGCAGACGCAGCGGCGGTGCATCGCCGATCCGTTTCAGGGCGATCACAGGCGCGTTCGCGAGCGCGGCACCTTGCGGCGTGGCGCGCCATTCCTCCTCGGTGCGCACCACCGCGCCGCATTGACCCATGAAGGCCAGCGAATCCTCCAGCGCGAAGGCGCTCCATCTCGCCACGGCCGCAGCGACGCCATCCTTCGTGTTGTCGCAATTCAGAAGATCGAGCGTACGCTTTTCCAGATGGGGAAAACCGCCATGCAGATGGATCCAGCGACCGTCCATGGCACGGTAGAGGCCGGTCGTCGGCTTCTCTTCCCGCGACAGGCTTTGCCCATTCAGGCGCTGCAGGGCGAAGGAGACCAGCGAGGATGCCGCCGCGTTCAGGCCGAGCGAAATCTCCTGCTGGCTGCCGCCGCGCAACCGCCAGGTTTCGTTGGCGGCCGCAGCACCCAGACCCAGCGCCGCCGCGGCCGCGGAAGCGACGCGAAACGGCGTCGGCAGGATCGGATCGTCGCCCTCGAAATGGGGCGATTTGAGAGGCGCGATGCCGGCGATCCTGTTCAGGAATGCGAAAGCGTCGCGCGTCGTCATGCATTTCTCCGTGGCGCCGGTATAGTCGGCACCGCCCGGGGCCGCAATCTTGGGAACGTTCATCGCAGGAGAATGCTCCATGCCGGGACCTTTGTCGGGAATCCGCGTCGCCGATTTCGGGCGCTACATCGCAGGGCCCTATTGCGCCGCGCTGCTCGCTGATTTCGGCGCCGACGTGATCCGCATCGAGAAGCGCGACGGCCGCGAGGACCGCACGCTGATCCCATTGTCGCAAGCCGAAGACGGCAGCCCGCGCGAGGGCGCGATGTTCCTGCAGATGAACCGCGGCAAGCGCTCGCTCACGCTCGATCCGATGACGCCGCAGGGCCGCGAGGTCGTGCGCCGGCTGGTGGCGAACAGCGACGTGGTGGTCGCCAACCTGCCCGGCGAAACGCTCAAGGCCATGGGTCTCGATTACGAAACGGTATCGGCGATCAATCCGCGCGCAATCCTGGCCGTCGTGTCCGCCTTCGGGCTCGAAGGGCCCTATGCCAACCGCGTCGGCTTCGACGGCATTGCCCAGGCGATGTCGGGCTCGACCTACTTCTCCGGCACCGAGGACCAGCCGGTGCGCGCCGCCGCGCCCTATGTCGATTTCGGAACCGCCTCGCTCACCGCGCTCGGCATCGTCACCGCGTTGCGGGCGCGCGACCAGACCGGCAAAGGCCAGCTGGTCGAAGGCGCCCTGCTGCGCACCGCGCTCACCTTCTTCAGCACCATGCTGATCGAAGAGTCCGTTCTCAAGCCGGGCCGCACGCCGACGCTCAACCGCGGCCAGACTTCCGGACCGTCGGACATCTATCGCACCGGCGACGGATGGATCACCGTCGCGGTGAACGGCGATCCGCTGTTCCGCCGCCTGGCCAAGCTGATCGGCGCGAGCGAGTGGCTCGAAGACAAACGCTTCGCCTCCGACAAGCTGCGCGGCGACAACGGCACCATCATCAGCAAGCGCGTGCAGGACTGGTGCGCGGGCCGGACGAGCGTCGACGCGATCTCAGCCTTCGAAGCCGCGCGCGTCCCCGCCGGTCCGGTCTATCGCCTGCGCGAGACGCTCGACGATCCGCATGTCCGCGGAGGCGATTTCTTCACCACCGTCGATTTTCCCGGCATCGGACCTGCGCCCGTCGCCGCGACGCCGGTCAAGCTGCACGCCACACCCGGCGAAGCGCGCAAGCGCCCGCCGATGTTGGGCGAGCACAATGACGAGGTGCTGCGGGAGCTGGGATATTCAAGCGAAGAGATTGCGGTCCTCAAGAAAGACGGAACGGTTTAGAGCCGCGAACGATGCCACCCTCCCCGTGAGGGCGGGTGAAAGAATTACGCGGCCGCCGCGTTGCTGCCGAGCGCGGCACGGCCACGGCGGCGGAGGAACTCGGCTTCCTCGGCGCTGAAGAAGAGCGCGGTCAGTTCGACGGCGACCGACAAGTACTGTTCGGCATTGCCGCGCTTGTCTCCCTGCGCAGCCTGCAGCTCGCGCACGATGTCGTCGCCATAAGCCTTGAGCGCGAGCTCGATTTCGCCGCTTGCCGCTTTGAGGGCGGCGGCGATCGAAGCGGCGGCGGCAACCTGCCGGCAACCCATGACGAGGCGTGCGAAAGACAGCGCGCGCGCCGTCTTCTCCGGATCGGACGGGCGCGATATATCCGGCGCGCGCGGTCCGCCGGCATAGGTGCCGGTCTTGTACATCGGCAGGGCGGCGAGCACTTCGCGCGGCGCGCGCTCCATGAAAGCTTCCATGCTCTCGGCCACCGCGGCGCGATCCTTGAACAGGCGCTGGCCCCATTTGCCGTCGCGCCGCATCTCCACTTCCTTGACGATGCCGCTGGACAGCGTCGCGAACTTCACCAGATGGTTCGCCAGCGTCTCGGCGTCGAACGGCGCCTGCGGCTTGGCCGAAAGCAGCGCGGCGGCGTGCCGCTCGATCTCGCCGAAGACGAGTTCTCCCACCAGGCCCATGTCGGTGGAGCTGATCAGCGTGTCCTGCGACATATGCGAGATCGCCAGCGGCAGCTTGAGCGCCTGCCAGGGACGCTCCAGCCGGTTCATCGTGACGACCGCGACATAGGGCGCAGCATCGGGCAGTGAAGCGGCGAGCCGGTCGTAGATCTCGCGCAGCATCCAGACATAGTCGTCGGTCAGATTCGGCAAGGGCTTGGGCAGTTTCGCGCGGATTTCGCAAAACTCGACTCCCGCGGCCAGCAGCAACGCGATCTCCTGCGCGTCCGCGACCGCGAGCTCGTCGCCCAGCACGGCGCATGCGGCCTTGCGCCTGGCCTCCGTATTCAGCGCGGCGCGCAATGCGACGGACGCCGCGGTGCGGAATTCCGTCGCGCCCACGCGCGCCTCGTCGACGTGATAGCCGAGCACGGCGGTCTTGACCGCCATCGCGTAGCGCGACAGCTCGTCCGGCAGCAATGTCTGCGCCAGCCAGTTCCACACCGGCTGGACCGAGTCGCGCGCGATGACGCCCTTCTGCTTGCCCTTGCGCGGCTCGCTGCTGAGCAGGTCCTCGAACGGTTCGGTAAAAAGGCGCAGCGGCGTGGGCGTGCGCTCGACGACGGTCATGCGCCGCAGGACCGGGCGAAGGCTTTCGAGAATCACGTCATGGGGAAGCGCGGTCCCGCCGCTCAGCCAGTCGATTTCCACCGCCCTGGCGAGGCGGGCGGCTACGGGTTCGGGCAGGCGGCCAAGGAACTCCCGCAGCAACTGGATTTTGGCCGGCGCCATCATCTGGTCGTTCCCACTGCGCCGCAGGCGCTCACCTTATTATCCCCGCGATTATCCTCCGCGGTTCGGCTACATTAATATGTCACCGTTAACGCGTCCTTGCCGGCATTGTTGCGAAATCCCGGACAGGCTCTAAGGTCCGCCCGCCAAAGCAGCGTTTCAGAGGCCGATTTTGCGTCCCAGCGAATTCAGACGGTGGCGGAAGGGGCTCAAGCTGTCCCAGAAGGAAGCGGCCCATGCGCTCGGCCTGAAGCGCCGCGTCGTCCAGTATTATGAAAAGGGCGAGCGCGACGGCGAGCCGGTCAAGATCCCCAAGACCGTGCGGCTGGCGTGCTACGCACTGTGGAAGAACGTCACCGACTATCACGGGCCGGATTGAACCCTTTCCTCGCTTTGCAACACGGCGAAATATCAAAAGAAAATTTCACGCAAAGCCGCGAAGCCGCAAAGGATTGCGGCGTCAGCCAATCGTTATCGGATCGTTTGGCGAGATACTCGGGATAGTCTGCGCTTCGCGCCTTTGCGGCTTCGCGGCTTTGCGCGAAACTTTGTAACTGCTTTCGGCGTCGAAACAGAGATGGCCCGAGCCTCGTGGGCAGGAAACTACACGATCGCCGGCAGCGTGAGCGTCGCTTCCAGTCCGCCCAGCGCGCTCTCGCCCAGTTCCAGCGTGCCGCCATAGAGCTTGGCGATGTCGCGCACGATGGCGAGGCCCAGGCCGGAGCCCGGCACGCTCTCGTCCAGCCGCTCGCCGCGCTCGCCGACATGCTGGCGCTCCTCCGCATCGAGGCCTTCGCCGTCGTCGCCGACGCGCAGCTCGAGCATCGCACCGCTGCGCGCGGCACTGACGGCGACGCGCGAATGCGCCCACTTGCAGGCGTTGTCGATCAGATTGCCCACCATCTCCTCCAGATCCTGGCGCTCGCCGCGAAAGGCGAGCGACGGCGGGCAGTCGACAGCGATGGCAAGCGATTGCTCGGCATGGATGCGCGTGAGCACGCGGGCAAGATCGTCCAGCACCGGCTTCACCGCCGTGCGGTTGCCCAGCACATCGACGGCGCCGGCGGCGCGGGCGCGGGCGAGATAGTGATCGACCTGGCGGCGCATCACCATCACCTGGCGCATCACCGCGTCCGCGAGCGGACCGGGCTGGGCGGAGGCCTCGCTGGTGATCACCGTGAGCGGCGTCTTCAGGAAATGCGCAAGGTTGGACACGTGCGTGCGGGCGCGGCCCACAACCTCCGCGCTGTGCTCGATCAGGCTGTTGAGTTCGCCCGCAAGCGGTGCGATCTCGGCGGGAAAGCGGCCGTCGAGCCGGCGCGCCTTGCCGTCGCGAATGCGGGCCAGCGCCTCTCGCACCCGGCGCAGCGGCAGCAGGCCGATGCGCACCTGGATGAAGATGCCGGCGATCAATCCGAGCCCCAACACCGCAAAAGACCAGATCAGCGTGCCGTTGAAACGGGAAACCTGGTCGGCCACTTCCGACACGTCGCCGGCGACAAGAAAATCATAGGCGCGCATATCCTTGGGATCGCGGGTCGCGGCGATCGGAAATTCGATATGTCGCGAAACGAAGCGCAGCGGTTTGGCTTCCGGCCCGATGCCGTGACCCC
>DATNNS010000172.1:0-10475 GCA_035601715.1 Rhizomicrobium sp. | reverse complement strand
TCAGGCGGGACAGGACTATGTCTTCGACCTCGCCAGCGCCACGCATCTGACCAGCCTCGCGACGACGGATTTCATCTGATCGCCGTTTGACGTGTTCTTGGTTTGTGCTAAGATTATATGACGAGAGCGGCAGCGTGATTCCTGGAGGGGGAGGGGGGTAGCGATACCGCCGAAAACAACCTCCGAGGGAATCATGAATGGAAACAGAGTCTTAGATAGGCCGCTGTCGCAGGGTGCGCGCAGCAAGCCCAAGGGCGGCGCGCCGCGCGGCAATCGCAATGCGCTCAAGTCCGGCCGTCATACGGCCGCCGCCATCGCCCGGCGCCGGGCGCTTGCCGCCCAAATCGCGGAGTTCCGGCGGCATGTGAGACTGGTGCTGGATCTGGCCGAAGAGCGGTCCGCGCGGCGGGGCGGACACAGCGTCGCACAAAGCCGCCCGCGATCGTGATTAACCGCCTCTTGTCGGCGCCGGCGCATACTATATTTGCAGGAGCGGCCCGAGGTCCTTTGACGATGCGGATGTTTTCGATTGGTTTTCTGCGCGCGGCCGTAGCCGGCGCCCTGGCGCTGTTGCTTCCGGCAGGCTCCGCCATCGCGCGGGGCGCGCCGGACTCGTTCGCCGATCTCGCGAACCAGCTGCTGCCCACGGTGGTCAACATCGCCACCACCGAGACTCTCAAGCCGAACGCGCAGGCCGCCCAGCTTCCCGACCTGCCGCCCGATTCCGAGCTGCAGCAATTGTTCAAGGGGCTGCTCGACCAGGGCAAGAACGTGCCGCGCCGCGTCACCTCGCTTGGCTCGGGCTTCGTGATCGATCCCTCGGGCCTGATCGTCACCAACTATCACGTCATCGACCAGGCCGAGCAGATCACCGTCACGCTCAACGACGGCACCAGCCTTCCGGCCCGCGTGGTCGGCAGCGACGAGAAGACCGATCTCGCACTGCTGCGCGTCAAGCCCGCCAAGCCGCTGCCGTCGGCGCATTTCGGCGATTCCAACAAGCCGCGCGTCGGCGACTGGGTGGTGGCGATCGGCAATCCGTTCGGGCTCGGCTCGACGGTGACGGCCGGCATCGTCTCGGCGCGCAACCGCGACATCGCGGCCGGGCCGTATGACGATTTCATCCAAACCGATGCGCCGATCAATCGCGGCAATTCCGGCGGGCCGCTGTTCGACATGGACGGCAATGTCGTCGGCATCAATTCGGTGATCTATTCGCCCAGCGGCGGCTCGGTCGGCATCGGCTTCGCGATCCCCTCCAACATGGCGCGCCAGGTCGTGGACCAGATCGAGAAATTCGGCGCCACGCGGCGCGGCTGGATCGGCGTGCGCATCCAGGGCGTCACAGACGACATCGCCGAGAGCATGAGCCTGCCGAACAGCACCGGCGCGCTGGTCGCTGAAGTGACGGCCGGCGGCCCGGCCGCCAAGGCGGGCCTGTTGCCCGGCGACGTCGTGGAAAGTTTCGACGGCAAACCGGTGCCGGATTCGCGCAGCCTGCCGCGCATGGTCGCCGACACGCCGATCGGCAAGACCGCAGCGGTCGAATACGTCCGCGGCGGCCAGAAACAGACCGCGCGGGTGACCGTGGCCAAGCTCGAGGACGACGACAAGATCGCGGCGGCGAAAGCCACGCCGGCGCCCACCAGGACGGAGACCAAGCTGACCCAGCTCGGCTTCTCGCTTGGCCCGCTGGACGCCGCGGCCCGTGCCAAATTCCATGTCGCGCCGGAGGTGCAGGGCGTGGTCGTCACCGGCGTCGATCCCGACAGCGCCGCCGGCGACAAGAACTTCCAGCCCGGCGACGTGATCGTGGAAGTGCAGAACCAACCGGTGCGCTCGCCCGACGATGTCTCGCGCCATCTCGACGCCGACACCCGGGCGGGCAAGAAGGTGGAGCTGCTGCTCGTCAATCGCGGCGGCAATGCGACCTATGTCGCGATGCGGCTGGATGGAACGGGCTGATCAGCCGCGCACGAACTCGTCGTCGCGGTAGCCTTGCAGCGCGAGCAGCGCGGTGAGATCGCCGTGATCGATCCGCGCCGCGGCGGCCTCGGCCACCACCGGTTTCGCGTGATAGGCCACGCCCAGCCCGGCGCGGCCGATCATCGCCAGATCGTTGGCGCCATCGCCCACCGCCAGCGCATCGGCGAACGAAACGTTCTGCGCGGCAACCGCGCGTTCGAGCGCCGTGAGCTTCGCCTCGCGGCCCAGGATCGGTTCGGCGACCTCGCCGGTGAGCGCCGTGCCGTCGTCGAGCAGGCTATTGGCCTGTTCGGAATCGAAACCGGCCGCGCGCGCCACGCGGCTGGTGAAATAGCTGAAGCCGCCCGAGACCAGGATCGCGCGCGCGCCATGCGCCTTCATCGTGGCGACAAGGATTTCCGCGCCGGGATTGAGCCTGACGCGCTCCTTGTAGGTGCGTTCGAGCGCCGCCAGCGGCAAGCCCTTGAGCAGCGCCACGCGCTCGCGCAGCGCCGGCTCGAAGGCGATCTCGCCCTTCATCGCGCGTTCGGTGATCGCGGCGATGCGCGGCTTGAGGCCGGCCATGTCGGCGAGCTCGTCGAGGCACTCGCAGCCGATGATGGTGGAGTCCATGTCGGCGATGAGCAGCCGCTTGCGCCGGTTCGCCGCCGCCACCACGTTGGTGTCGGCGCCCGCGGGCGCCAGCGCGCGGGCGGCCTGGAGCACCGCGTGCGGATCGCCGGCGAAGGGGATGTCGAAGGCGGTCGGCGAAAGCCGCACCGGCTCGCCAGCGCGCGGCAACGCCTGTAGAAACGCATCCGGCGTCGCGCCCGCGCCGATGACGTTCAGCACGTGAGGATAGTCGTGCAAGGTTTGCTGCCGTGAAAGCGGACGCCGTGCTTATCGCAGGACCGACCGCGAGCGGCAAGTCGTCCGCCGCGCTGGCGCTTGCCGAGGCGATCGGCGGCGTCATCGTCAACGCCGACTCGATGCAGGTCTACGCCGAGCCGCGCGTCCTCACCGCGCGCCCGAGCGACGCGGACATGGCGCGTGTCCCGCATCTGCTCTACGGCCATGTCAGCGCGCGCGAACCGTATTCGGTGGGCCGCTACCAGGCGGATGCGGCTGCGGCGCTGGTTGAGGTGCATGCGATGGGCCGCACGCCCATCTTCGTGGGCGGCACCGGCCTGTATTTCGGCGCCCTGACCGATGGCCTTTCCGACGTCCCGTCCGTTCCGGCCGCGATCCGCGACGCCACCGCGGCGCGGCGCTCGGCGCTCGGCGCCGATGCGTTCTTCGCCGAACTGTCGGCGCGCGATCCACAGACCGCGGCGAAGCTGCACGCGTCCGACACGCAGCGGACGCTGCGCGCCTACGAAGTCCTCGAAGCCACCGGGCGCCCGCTGGCCGAATGGCAGGCGCAATCGGGACGGCCGGTACTCGCCGGCCTCGCTCTCGCCCGCTTCGTCATCGCGCCGCCCCGCGCCGAACTGCATGCCCGCATCGACGCGCGTTTCGAGCGCATGATAGAGCAGGGCGCGATGAACGAAGCAGCCGCGCTGGACGGCCTCGATCCTGCGTTGCCGGCTGCAAAGCTTCTTGGCCTGCGCGAACTGCTGGCGGCGCGCGCGGGCGCCATGACGCTCGATGATGCCGCGACAGCAGCCAAAGTCGCCTCGCGCCAATACGCCAAGCGGCAGATGACCTGGTTCTGGCAAAGGATGCGGGACTGGGCGTTTGTGGAAACCGCGGATCAGATGAACGACGCGCTTGGATCAACCGATATCTGGAAATGCCCATGAAAATTCATCACGCACGCGACGCCGGCCCGATCAAAACCAAACGCGTCGCAATCATCGGTTACGGCAATCAAGGCCATGCGCACGCGCTGAACATGTGCGACAGCGGCGTTGCGGATATCGTCGTCGGCGCGCGCCCTGGCGCCAGCGCGGACAAGGCGAGAGCCGATGGTTTCGCGGTCCTCTCCAATGCCGAGGCCGTGACGGAAGCCGATATCGTCGTGATGGGCGCGCCGGACGAATTGTCGCCGGAAATCTATGCGCGCGATGTGGCGCCCAACATGAAACCGGGTGCGGCGCTGCTGTTCATCCATGGCTTCGCGGTCCATTACGGCTTCATCGACCCGCGCGCCGATCTCGATGTGCTGATGGTGGCGCCGGCCGGGCCGGGTACCGCGCTACGCGCCAATTTCCTCAATGGCGACGGCTATATCGGGCTGTTCGCGATCCATCGCGACGTGAGCGGCGCGGCGAAACCGCTCGCGCTCGCCTATGGCGCGGCCATCGGCTGCGGCGCGGGATTGATCGAGACGACCTTCCGCGACGAAACTGAAACCGATTTGTTCGGCGAGCAGGCGGTGCTGTGCGGCGGTTCGGCGGAGCTTGCGCGCGCCGCGTTCGACACGCTGGTGGACGCGGGCTATGCGCCGGAACTTGCCTATCTCGAATGCCTGCACCAGCTCAAGCTGCTGGTCGATCTGATGCATACGCGCGGCATCGCGGGCATGTACGAGGCGATCTCCAACACCGCGGAATACGGCGCTCACCTCACCGGCCCGCGCGTCATCGGCGAGGCGACGCGCGCCGAAATGAAACGCGTGCTGGACGACGTGCAATCGGGTCGCTTCGCCCGTGCCTTTATGGCAGACGCCAAGGCGGGCGGGCCCAATCTCGCCAGGATGCGCGCCCGCGCCGCCGCGCATCCCATCGAGACCGTCGGCGCACGTCTGCGCGCCATGATGCCGTGGCTGGGCAAAGCGAAAAGTTGAAAGGACGCCGACGAAAAATTATTTTCGTCCCGGATTTCCGCGAAAAATTTACCGCTGCGAAATTTGCTTACGGCAGCGCTGGCGGTCACGCAAGAATGTTCCTCATTTGTTCTTGACGAGCGTCGCGCTCCGGGACTAGACTCACGTCACTCTTCGAAATTGTGTCTTGAAGCCAATTGATGCGGCTAGCAGCGCTGCCGCGGCGCGCCGTCGGCCGCGCGAATCTCGAAGCGGGCATGATCCTGCTGGTGACGACGCGCGTGATCGTGCGCCTCTTTTTCCGAGGCGTGATAAGTCATATGCACCAGCGCAAGCGAACCATCGGCATGAAAATAGCGTATCTCGAAATCCGGCATGACATCCCTCTATTGCGGAAAACTGAAAACCCCGATCGATAGAATGGAAACACTTGAGTTGTGGCGCGTGGCGGAACTTTCAGTGTTCAATTCGAGGGTTCAATGTGTTTGAAATCGGGCAAATTCACACAGGTTAGGCAGATGCGAATCGGAACGCCGCTTTCTCCTTCCGCGATCAAGGTGATGCTTCTGGGCTCGGGCGAGCTGGGCAAGGAAGTCGTCATCGAATTGCAGCGGCTGGGCGTGGAAACCATTGCCGTCGACCGCTATGCGCATGCGCCGGCGCAGCAGGTGGCGCATCGCGCGCACGTCATCGACATGACGGATGCGAAAGCGTTGCGCGCGCTGGTCGAGCAGGAGCGGCCGCATCTGATCGTGCCCGAGATCGAAGCGATCGCGACCGACGAGCTGCTGCGCATCGAGGAAGCGGGACTGGCCACCGTGATCCCGACCGCGCGCGCGGCGCACATCACGATGAACCGCGAACGCATTCGCCGCCTCGCCGCCGAGGAGTTGAAGCTGCCGACCTCGCCCTATGCCTTCGCGGTGTCGCTGGAAGAGTTGCAGGCCGCCATCGACGGCGGCATCGGCTTTCCCTGTTTCGTCAAGCCGGTGATGTCGTCTTCCGGCAAAGGCCAGTCGCGACTCGAAGGCCAGGCAGACGTCGCGAAGGCCTGGGACAAGGCGCTGTCGGCTGGGCGGGTGAAGGAAGCGCGCGTCATCGTCGAAGGCGCGGTGACGTTCGATTTCGAGATCACCCAGCTCACGGTCCGGGCCACGGACGGCACCCATTTTTGCGAGCCCATCGGCCACGTCCAGGTAGACGGTGACTATGTCGAATCCTGGCAGCCGCAGGCGATGAGCGCCGCCGCGCTGGCCAAAGGGCGGGCGATGGCCGAGGCCGTCACGGGCGCGCTGGGCGGGCTGGGGATCTTTGGCGTCGAGCTGTTCGTCCGGGGCGATGAGGTCTGGTTTTCGGAGGTCTCGCCCCGTCCTCATGACACGGGTCTCGTCACCTTGGTCAGCCAGTACCAGAGCGAGTTCGCGCTGCACGCCCGTGCCGTTCTGGGCCTGCCGGTGTCCACGGCGCTCAAGTCGCCCGGCGCTTCGGCGGTTATTTATGGCGGAATGGAGGCCGCGGGCATCGCCTTCGAGCACGCCGATCTGGCGCTCGCCGTTCCTGAGACGGAATTGCGCCTGTTCGGCAAGCCGCAGGCCTTTGCGAAGCGGCGGATGGGCGTCGCGCTGGCGCGCGGACGCGACACAAATGAGGCGCGGCAGAGGGCGAAACAGGCAGCCGGGCTGGTGCGGACCGTTGCGGTCTCCTGAGGCGGATTTTCGCCGCTGGAACAGGGCCTTGCTATTGCGCCATCCGTCTGATCCGGCATACAAGTTTCTCGACGAAGTCGAAGGCGCGACGTGACCGTGCTCAAGGGCGATTCGTCAGGGTTTGCATCGTAAATTTGGCGCGGCAGGCGCTGACGAAGGGCGTACCCTTCGGCGGGTACGGCCATTGCAAGGCGCTGGGTTCAGGAAAGGATTATTCGACAATGTTCGGCAGTCTTCTCGGCATGCTGTCGAGCGACATGGCTATCGACCTGGGTACGGCGAACACGCTGGTCTATGTGAAGGGTCGCGGCATCGTGCTCAACGAGCCGTCGGTGGTCGCGACGATGACGAGTCGCGGCGGCAAGAAACAGGTTCGCGCCGTCGGCAACGACGCCAAGATGATGCTCGGCCGCACTCCGGGAAACATCGAAGCGATCCGCCCGATGCGTGATGGCGTCATCGCCGATTTCGAAATCGCGGAAGAGATGATCAAGCATTTCATCCGCAAGGTTCACAACCGCCGCTCCTTCGCCAATCCGATGATCATCGTCTGCGTTCCGTCCGGTTCGACCGCGGTGGAGCGCCGCGCGATTCAGGAATCAGCATTGTCGGCCGGCGCGCGCCGCGTGTTCCTGATCGAGGAACCGATGGCGGCGGCGATCGGCGCGGGCCTTCCGGTTTCCGAACCGACCGGTTCGATGGTCGTCGACATCGGCGGCGGCACGACGGAAGTCGCCGTGCTGTCGCTCGGCGGCATCGTCTATTCGCGCTCGGTGCGCGTCGGCGGCGACAAGATGGATGAGGCGATCATCGCCTATATCCGCCGCCATCAGAATCTGCTGATCGGCGAAGCGAGCTCCGAGCGCATCAAGAAGGAAATCGGCTCCGCCGCGCCGCCGCTCGAAGGCAACGGCGTGACCATGGAGATCAAAGGCCGCGACCTGCTGAACGGCGTGCCCAAGGAAATCACGATCACGCAAAGGCATATCGCAGAGGCTCTTTCCGAGCCGACCAGCGCGATCGTCGAAGCCGTGAAAGTGGCGCTCGAAGCGACGCCCCCGGAGCTGGCCGCCGATATCGTCGACAAGGGCATCGTGCTGACCGGCGGCGGCTCGCTGCTCGCCGGCCTCGACCAGGTTCTGCGCGAGGAGACGGGCCTGCCGATCTCGATCGCCGACGATCCGCTCTCCTGCGTGGCGCTCGGAACCGGGCGCGTTCTGGAGAACACGAAAGGCATGCGTCACGTTTTGTCGACCGCGTTCTGAAGGTGCGGCGAGCGAGTTGAGTCATGGCGAACGGGACTTGGAAGATCGCGCGGGGCAAGGGCGGCGCCCAACTGCCTCTGGCGATTGTCGCGGTTCTCGCCATCGCCCTGGTGGTGCTCGGCAAGGCGCAGTCCTCGCTGTTCGATCGCGCCCACACTTACTATTCGGATTCCATCGCGCCGCTGCTCAAATCCGCCGGCCAGCCGCTTGATGGCGTCGGCAAGTGGATGAGCGGCCTTGGCGGCCTGCTCGATGTCTATCAGGAGAACCAGCGCCTCAAGGAGGAGAACGCGCGGCTGCGCCAGTGGCAGTCGGCGGCGCTGGTGCTCGAAAGCCGCGTCAAGCGGTATCAATTGCTGCTCAACGCGGTTCCCGATCCATCGCTCGATGCGATCAGCGCGCGCGTCATCGGCCGCAACAACCGGCCGTTCCTCGATACGCTGATCCTCGACGCGGGCAAGAGCCGCGGCGTCAAGCCGGGCGAAGCGGTGGTCGATGCGCGCGGCATGGTCGGGCGTGTGTTCCTCGCCGGCGACCACACGTCGTGGATCATCCTTCTGACGGATCTGAACAGCCGCATTCCCGTCGTGATCGAGCCGGGCAACATCCCGGCGATCATGGCGGGCGACAATTCCGACGATCCGGCGCTCGAGCCGATGTCTCCGGGCGCTCCCATCAAGGAAGGCGGCCAGGTCGTCACCTCGGGCGATGGCGGGCTGCTGCCCAACGGGTTGCCGGTCGGCGCGGTGGTCTGGGATGGCTCCGCCTTTCGCGTCTCCTTGCTCGCCGATGCCGCGGCCGCCGATGACGTGCGCATCGTCGATCTGAAAGCGCCGCCCGAGCAGCCGCCCGTCGTCACGCCAAACGATCTTCCAGCCGCCGCCGCCGGCCTGCCGCCGCTGGTGACGACGCATGTGCTGCCCGGTAACGGTGCAAGCGCCGCGCAAACACCGGCGGCGCTGGCGCCGATGCAGAAGGGCGCTGCGGCGGCGCCACGAAAGACCGCGCCTCTGGTCTTGCCAAGCGGCAACGCAACGCTGCCGACGACAACGAATACCGACGACCATCCGGACCAGTGAGCCTTGCAATGAACGAACGCCTCGGCACATCGATCAGCGGCACTTTCGCGGCGGCGGTTCCCTTCGTTTGCGGATTGCTGGGTGTGATCGTCACCAACATTCCGGTGTCCGTTCTGCGCGGCACCGTGCCGCCGCCGCTGTTTTCGCTGATGGCGATCTATTTCTGGTGCCTGGTACGCCCCGACCTGATGCCGCCCGCCGCGGCTTTCGCGCTGGGCGTGCTGGAGGATTTTCTCTCCGGCGGCCCGCCGGGCGTCTGGGCGCTGTCCTTCGTCATCACTTACGCGCTGATCGACCGCGAGCGTGACGCGTTCGCGGGCCTCTCCGGATTCGCGGCATTGCTCGGTTTCGCCGCGTCCATGCTGGTGGCGTCGATGTCCGCCTGGCTGATTGCATCGTTCGTCTATGGCCGTTTTCCGCCGCTGGTGCCGCTCAGCATCGAATTCGCCGTAAGCGTGGTCGTCTATATTCCGATGGCGATGCTGTTCGGCCTGATCCATCGCCACCTGGTCGGTCCGTTGCGGAGCGAATTCTGATGCCGCTGTTCGACCGCAAGGACAAAAGCCGCTACGCGACATTCACGCGCCGCACGCTGATCATGACCGGCGGCATGACCGCCGTGATGGCGACGCTCGCCGGGCGGCTCTACCAGCTGCAGATTCTCGACGGCGACGAATACATGACGCGCGCCAAGGACAACAGCGTCAGCCAGCGCCTGATTGCGCCGCTGCGCGGGCGCATCGTCGACCGTTTCGGCGTTGAGCTTGCCAACAACCGGCAGAACTACCGCGTGCTGCTGGTGCCCGAGCAGGCGACGCAGGGGGTGGAGGCCGCGCTCGGCACGATCGGCCGCATCATCGCCCTCACGCCGCACGACCGCGACCGCATCCGCCACGACATCGCTATAAACAAGAAGTTCGTGCCGGTGACGGTGGCGGAGAATCTGAGCTGGGAGGAATTCGCCCGCATCAACCTGCATCTTCCCTATCTTTCGGGCATGCAACCCGACGTCGGCGAGACGCGCGACTATCCTTACGGCGCGGAGCTGTCGCACATCCTGGGCTACGTCGCCTCGGTGTCGCCGGAAGACAAGGAGAAGGACGACGATCCGCTGCTCGATCTTCCGGGCTTCCGCATCGGCAAGCGCGGCATCGAGAAGGCGTTCGAATCCGAGATCCGCGGCACCGCCGGCGCCAGCCGCGTCGAGGTCAACGCCTATGGCCGCGTGATCCGCGAGCTCGGGCACGAAACGGGCACGCCGGGCGCGGACGTCTATCTGACCATCGACCGCCAAGTGCAGAATTTCGTGACTCAGCGGCTCGGCGATCAAAGCGCTGCTTGCGTGGTGATGGACGCCCAAAACGGCGACGTGCTGGCGCTGGCCTCCACGCCCGGCTACGACCCAAATCTTTTCAACGTCGGCATCACGAATGCGCAATGGAAGGCGCTGACCGATGACGACCACAAGCCGCTGCTCAACAAGGCCGTCAGCGGCACCTATCCCCCCGGTTCGACCTTCAAGACGGCGATGGCGCTGGCGGCCGTGGACAACGGCATGGCCGATCTCGTCGTCGATTGTACCGGGTCGATGAGGCTTGGAGATCACATTTTCTATTGTGATGCATGGAGGATAGGCGGCCATGGCCACGTCGACCTGCCGCGCGGCATCCAGGTCTCATGCGACGTCTTCTTC
>DATNNS010000171.1:0-30008 GCA_035601715.1 Rhizomicrobium sp. | reverse complement strand
CGCAGAGTCGTAATGCTGCCAGCGATGCACGATCTCGGTCGACAGCCGGATCGGCGCGAACACCGCGCTGTAGAGATAGAGCGGCTGGCCGGGCGCCATGTGCAGCGTCGGCTTGAAGCCCCAGCGTGTGTACCAGGGCTGCGCCTCATTCTGCGCGCGATAGGTGTCGCCGGTCTTGGCGACGAATTGATAGACGCCGCTTTCGGCCAGCGCGAGCGGCAGCGGCGGCAGGATGCCGGTGAAATAGAACGCATTCAGCACCGCATAGACCGCGACCGTGCCCAGCGCGACCCACCAGCGCGCGCCGCGCCACTGCGCCGGGCCGACTTTCTTCACCGCCCTGAGGAACAGGGCGAACAGGAACAGCGACACCAGCCCGCTGACGATGAAGGTGAAGCTTCCGATGCTGCGCGTGACGATCGGCGTGGTGACGATGGCATAGGAGAACAGGCCGAAGAAGAACAGGACCGCGGTGAAGATCAGCCGCGAGTGATATTTCTTGAAGATCTCGTTGGCGAGGAAAATGCCTGCCAGCACCAGCATGAACGGCCAAGAGGCGGACAGCACCGCGCCGCGCGAATAGAATACGAGGAACGCGCTCCACAACGCGCCGAGCGCGAATTGCGCAACCATCGGCAGGAAGGCGTGCCAGCGCGGCATTTTCCTGCCGCTGGCGGCGCGCTCGGCCATGCCGTGCAACAGCAGGATGGCGATGGCGGCGAGCGACAGATAGCCGATGAAGACGAACTGCGTGTTGGGCAGGTCGATGCGGCGGAAGTTCCAGTTGTCGAACGCAAAGCCGCCGATCATGCCGGCGCCGGAGAGCTGGCGCTCGTAACGTTCGACCCATTTGAAAATGAGCTTGAAGATCGAGACCGACGCGGCGCCGCCTACGAAGGCTTCGGACGGCGCGACCGCGTCCGCCAGCGATGCGGTCTTGCCAGGCGGCGCATCGGGAATGTCCGCCGCGCTCAGATCCAGCGGGCGCGGCTCGACGCGCGCATCGGCTGCTTTCGGACGCTTGCGGAACAACATCTCAGCTCAGATGCTGGCGAAAGAACGTCGCCGTGCGGCCGTTCGCGAGTTCGGCATTGGCATGGTCGTAATGCTCGCCGCCGGCGCGCGCGAAGGCATGGTCCATCTCGGGATAGACATGGATGGTGACAAGCGGATTGTCTTTCAAGCCGTCCTCGATCTGCTTCTGCGCCGGCGGCGGCGTGAAGCCGTCCTTGCCTGCGATATGCAGCATCAGCGGCTTTTTAATGGCTGCCGCTTCGCCGAGCATGGTCTGGATGTTGACGCCGTAATAGCCGACCGAGGCATCCACATTCGTGCGCGCGGCGGTCAGATAGGCGAGCAGCCCGCCCAGGCAATAGCCCACCGCGCCGACCTTGGCCGCGCCCAGCCCGCGCAGATGATCGATCGTCGCCTGGATATCCTTGACGCCCGCGCTCGCATCAAACTTGTTCATCAGCGCGAACGCCTTGTCCCATTCGGCCTTGCTCTTGTCGGTGAGCTGCACGCCGGGCTCGATGCGCCAGAACAGATCCGGCACCAGCGCGACGTAGCCGCGGCTCGCGAAACCGTCGGCCAGGTCGCGCATCACCTGGTTGACGCCGAAGATCTCCTGGATGACGACGAGGCCGGGCCCCTGTCCGGCCGCAGGCTGCGCGAGATAGCCGGCCATCGCGCCGTCGGCCGTTTTGATCGTGATGTCCTTGCCGCTCATGCGATCGACCTCAGGCGTTGCCCACCGGCGCCGGCATCGGCTGGGCGACGCGCGGCAATTGCAGATTCTGCGACAGGGTCACCGGGTTGGTGATCGGCACCGAACAGGTCATGCGCTGGCAGATGTAGGCGGTCGGACGGCCGTCCTGCATCGTCTTGCCGAAAGCAGGATGGCCTTCGGGAAGCGTCTCGCCGGGTTCCAGCACGATCAGGGCGCGCGTCGGCAGGCTGCGGCCCGCGACGGCGGCGACCAGCTCAAGGGTGGCGGTGTTGTCGCGCGGGCCGACGATCACGATCTGCAATCCGTGCATGACCACTTCGAGCTCGTTGAAAAAGCTGCCCATGGCCATGAAGTTCTGCACCATCTCGCCGGAGAACGCCTGGATCAGCGCGTTGGAGCGTTCGCGGTAGGCATTTTCGCCGGTCATGAAATAAAGCCGCGCCAGCACGCCGATCATCGTGGCGTTGGCGCTGGGGATGGACTGATCGATGACCGTGCGGGCGCGCAGCATGAGCATTTCATCGTCGTCGGACGTGTAGAAGTAGCCGCCGTTCTGCGAATCCCAGAAATGCTCGCCCAGGACATGCGCCCAGCCGCGCGCATGCGTGAGGAAGCGCTTCTCGCCGGTGACTTCGAACAGCGCCAGCGCCGCCCGCGCCATGTGGGCGTAATCGTCGGAGAAGCCCATGTGCTGGACCTTGCCCGCGCGCCACGAGTGATGGAGGCGGTCTCCTTGGCCTAGCGTCGCGACGACGAAATCGAACGCCTTGATCGCGGTCTGGATCCACTGCGTCTTGCGGAAGGCAAAGCCCGCATTGGCGAGCGCTGCGATGACGAGGCCGTTGCAATCGGCCAGCACCTTGTCGTCGCGCAGCGGCAGGGTGCGGCCGGCGCGCGCGGCGAGCAGGCGCGCGCGCTGGTTCTTGAGCAGCGCCTCGTCGGCCTGCGGCAGCGGATAGGGCGACTGGCCCAGGCGGTGAAGGATGTTGCGGCCGTGGAAATTGCCCTCGCGGGTGACGTGATAGGCCTGCTTGAATCGCTGCGTGAAGGTGCCGGCGAGCGCGGCGTCGATCTCCGCTTCCGTCCAGGTGTAGTAGAGGCCTTCCTGCCCTTCGGATTCCGCGTCCAGGCTCGAGGCGAAACCGCCTTCCACCGCCATCTCGCGCAACAGCCAGTTGACGGTCTCTTCCACGCGCTCGGCATAGAGTGGATTGCGGTTGCCCTGCCACAGCAGCGTCAGCAGATGGATGTACTGCGCATTGTCGTAGAGCATCTTCTCGAAATGCGGCACCAGCCAGTTCTCGTCGGTGGTGTAGCGCGAGATGCCGCCGCCGATATGATCGTAGATGCCGCCCAGGCTCATCGCGTCGGCGCTGGCCTGCACCAGCTGCAGGAACGGCGGCACGGCGGTCCTGAGAAACCCGTGCCACAGAACTTCGACCAGCGCGAAGCTGGGGAATTTCAGCGCGCCGGTGACGCCGCCGTGGAAGACATCGAAGCGCTGGCCGATGCGCATCGCGGCGAAGTCGAGCGAGATGACGGGCATCTCCGGCGGCAGCGACAGATTGCGGCCCCAGAGTTTGGTCAGCGACTGGGCGACGGTCTGATTCACGGCGCCGACGCGCTCCGGCTCGTCGCGATAGATCTGCGCCGCCTGCTGCAGCGCGCGCTTGAAGTCGGGCGTTCCCTGACGGTCGCCGCGCGACAGATAGCCGGCGGCGATATAAGGCTCGCCGCGCGGCGTCAGGAACATGGTCAGCGGCCAGCCACCGGTGTGACCCATCTGGTTGGACGCCGTCTGGTAGAGCTGATCGAGATCGGGCCGCTCCTCGCGATCGACCTTGATATTGACGAAGAGCTCGTTCATCAGCGCCGCGGTTTCCGGATCGGCGAAGCTCTCGTGATTCATCACATGGCACCAGTGACACGCGGTGTAGCCGATGGAGAGCAGGATCGGCTTGTTGCTCTGCTCGGCCTCCGCCAGCGCATCGGCCCCCCAAGGCCGCCAATGCACGGGATTATCCTTGTGCAGCAGCAGATAGGGGCTGGTTTCCTGATCGAGCAGATTGCGGCTCATGACATGTCCTGACGGCGCGCGGAAAGAGTTTGCGGCTTTGGATTGTTGGTTCTAGCTTCCTTAGCGCGCGGCGCAGGGTTGCGAAAGTCTCAGGCGGCATGAAGGTCAATATCGAATTCGACATGACGCCGGACGAGGCTCGCCGGCTGATGGGCCTTCCCGACGTCACCGCGCTCCAGGCCAGGATGACCGCCGAAATCGAGCAGCGGATGAAGGCGGCCTTGGACAAGAGCTCGCCCGAGGCCATGCTGAAGGCGTGGTTTCCGGTCGAGGGCTTCGAGCAGTTCCAGCGGTTCCTGTGGGACGCCGCCAAGACGGGCGCCAAGAAGGATTCTCCCAAGCGTTGAGCGACACGATCTTCGCCCTGTCGAGCGGCGCCGGCCGCGCCGGCGTGGCCGTGATCCGGGTGTCGGGGCCTGGGAGCCGTCCGGCCCTGGAAGCGCTGGCCGGCAGGGGGAATTTTCAGCCGCGCCGCGCGATCCGCGCCAGTCTCAACAAGGGCGGCGAGCCGATCGACGACGCGCTGGTGTTGTGGTTTCCCGGGCCGGCCAGCTTCAGTGGCGAGGATCTGGTGGAATTCCATGTCCACGGTGGCCGGGCCGTCATAGAGGCAATGTTATCGGCGCTCGCCGCCCTGCCCGGCTTGCGTCCCGCGGAGCCCGGCGAATTCACCCGCCGCGCCGTCGAGAACGGCAAGTTCGACCTGACCCGTGCCGAAGCCCTCGCCGACCTGATCGACGCCGAAACCGAGGCCCAGCGGCGCCAGGCACTGCGCCAATATGACGGTGCCCTGGCGACACTCTATGACGGCTGGCGCGACCGTCTGATCCGCGCCTGCGCCTGGGTCGAAGCGGCCATCGACTTTTCCGACGAGAAAGTTCCGGACGATGTCGTCGCTGAATCGCGGCTGGTCGCGGTTCAAATTCTTGAAGAAATACAATCGCATCTTGCCGATGGTCACAATGGAGAAATCATTCGGAACGGTGTTCACTTAACAGTGTTCGGTAAAACGAACGTCGGTAAGAGCTCTTTGGTCAACGCGCTTGCCAAGCGCGACGTGGCTATTGTCTCGCCAACGCCCGGCACCACCCGCGATGTGATCGAAGTCCACCTCGATCTCGGCGGCTATCAGGTGATCCTGTCCGATACCGCCGGCTTGCGTGAGCCCGGGGAAGCCGTCGAAGCCGAAGGCGTCCGCCGGGCGCTGGAGCGGGTGGCGTCGGCCGATATCTCGCTGCTGGTTCTGGACGGAACCGAAGCAGACCTGTCGCCCGCTCCACCCGCCGACCTGACCATCTGGAACAAGGCCGATCTGCCTTGGCCGGCAGTACTTGATGGCTTGCGGGTTTCGGCCAAGACCGGCGAAGGTCTGGATGCCCTTGTCGCAGCCTTGACCAAGCTGATCGCCGAGAAATTGGCCGTCAAAGCCGGCTCGCCGCCCCTGACGCGCGTACGTCATCGCCGGGCCCTCGAACAGGCCGCTGCCGCCTTGGCGCGTGCCCTCGAAACCGACCAGACGGAGCTGATGGCCGAGGACTTCCGCCTTGCTTTGCGCGCCTTGGGGCGCATCACCGGTCGGGTCGATATCGAAGAGTTGCTGGACGTGGTTTTCCGGGATTTCTGCATCGGGAAATAGCCTCAAGCAGCGAGCAGTAGGCAAAAAGGACGTTGTTTCACGTGAAACGCTTGCCCCTCTGTCGCGCCTCGCCTATTGACCCGCCATGAGCGGATTCGACGTTATCGTCATTGGTGGAGGCCATGCCGGCTGCGAAGCGGCCGCAGCCGCGGCGCGCTTTGGCGCCCGCACGCTGCTGCTAACCCACAAGCGCGAGACGATTGGCGAAATGTCCTGCAACCCCGCCATCGGTGGGCTCGGCAAAGGCCATCTGGTCCGCGAAATCGATGCCCTGGATGGGCTGATGGGCCGGGTCGCCGATGCCGCCGGAATCCAGTTCCGCCTGCTCAACCGCCGCAAGGGCCCTGCGGTGCGTGGCCCCCGAGCTCAGGCGGATCGCAAGCTCTACAGACGCGCCATGCAGGCCGCGTTGGCCGAGACGCCAAATCTCGAAATCCGCGAGGCGGCGGCCGAAGACCTGGTCCTGAAAGATGGCCGGGTCGCGGGCGTTGTGACCGCCGACGGATCGACCATTTCCGCCTTCGCCGCGGTCCTGACAACCGGGACATTCCTGCGCGGTCTGATCCATATCGGTGAGCGCCAGATCCCAGCGGGCAGGGCCGGTGAAGAACCGTCTGTCGGGCTGTCCAAGACCCTATACGGCTTCGGCTTTTCGATGGGGCGTCTCAAGACCGGGACGCCGCCCCGACTTGACGGCAAGACCATCGACTGGGCGGCTCTGGAAGCCCAGGCGGGCGATGACCCGCCGACGCCGTTCTCGTTCCTCACGACCAAAATCACTACGCCGCAGATCGCCTGCCACATCACCCGCACGGTCGCGGAGACGCACGCGATCATCCGCGCCAATATCCATCGCGCGCCGCTTTATTCGGGCCAGATCGAAAGCACCGGCCCGCGCTATTGCCCCTCGATCGAGGACAAGGTCGTGCGCTTTGCCGGCCGCGAAACCCATCAGATTTTCCTTGAACCGGAGGGGCTCGATGACGACACGGTCTATCCCAACGGCATCTCGACCTCGCTGCCCGAAGACGTCCAGCTCGCCTTGCTGGCGACCATTCCAGGCCTCGAACGCGCCGCCATGATCCGGCCCGGCTATGCCATCGAATACGACTATGTCGACCCGCGCGAACTTCACGCTTCGCTCGAGACCAAGCGGATTGGCGGGCTCTATCTCGCCGGCCAGATCAATGGCACGACCGGCTATGAAGAAGCCGCTGCACAGGGCCTGATGGCTGGTCTCAATGCCGCGCGTGCCAGCGCGAAGACAGCCCCAATCATCTTGGATCGCGCCGCGGCCTACATCGCCGTAATGATCGACGACCTGGTGACCAAGGGCGTCAGCGAGCCCTATCGCATGTTCACGTCGCGCGCCGAATATCGCTTGAGCTTGCGCGCCGACAATGCCGACCAGCGCCTGACGCCGATCGGCGAGCGGGCCGGCGGCGTCGGCGAGACCCGGCGCAGCGCGTTTGCAGCCAAGACGATGCGGCTCGAAGCGGGCAGGGCGCGGATGCGCGAGCTTTCGCTCACCCCCAATGAAGCCCGCAAGTATGGACTTGCAGTACGGCTGGACGGCGCCCGGCGCTCGGCGAGCGAACTGCTTTGCCAGCCCTACGTGGACTTCGCGGCGCTCACGCGCATCTGGCCAGACCTCGCCGCCTTCGCGCCTGACGTGATCGAACAGGTCGAAATCGACGCGCAATATGCCGGCTACATGGGTCGCCAGGAAGCCGACATCGTGGCTTTCCGCCGTGACGAAACGCTCGCTTTGCCGAGCGATCTCGACTATGCGGCGGTTCACGGCCTCTCCACGGAAGTCCGTCAGAAGCTTTCCACCATCCGCCCTGCCACGCTCGGCCAGGCCGCGCGGATCGATGGCGTCACGCCGGCTGCCCTCACGCTTGTCCTCGCGCATGTCCGCCGAGCGGCCTGAATCGTTTGGTCCCAAAGAGTTCGCGGCGGCGACCGGCGTTTCACGTGAAACACTCGCGCATCTGAAAGCCTATGTCGGGCTCCTCGAGGACTGGAACGCACGACACAATCTGGTCTCGGCCAAATCGCTCGAAGACGTCTGGCGGCGCCACGTCTGGGATTCGGCCCAGCTGGCTGATTTCATCCCAACAGAGGCCCAGACCCTGGTCGATCTGGGCAGCGGCGCTGGCTTTCCGGCTTTGGTCCTCGCTGTCCTCAGGCCACGGCTAAAGGCGGTATTGTACGAGTCCACGGCCAAGAAATGCCGCTTCCTCGAGGCAGCTACCGAGCGGCTTGGCGTCGCCGCCGAAATCCGGAATAGCCGGATCGAAAGCGCGGCGCGGGAGCCATTCGATGTCGTTACTGCTCGGGCCTGTGCCCCGCTCGAAAAGCTGCTGGCCTATGCACAACCATTTCAGGGTCCAAAGACTATAAACCTGTTCCTCAAGGGACAATCTGTAGCGGTTGAATTGACCCAAGCCCGTAAATCTTGGAGAATGAAGGCTTACCGGCACCAGAGCCGTACCGACCCCTCGGGGACGATCCTCGATGTCCGGGAGTTGAGACATGCAGGCCGCTAAACGTCTCCGAGTCCTCGTCGTCGCCAACCAGAAAGGCGGCGTCGGCAAGACCACGACCGCGATCAACCTGGGCACCGCGCTGGCTGCCGTCGGCCAGCCGACGCTGGTGCTCGACATGGATCCGCAGGGCAACGCCACCACCGGCCTCGGCATCCCACGGCCCGAACGCAAGATCACCACTTATGACGTGCTGATGGGCGAGGCGGGGATTGCCGACGCTGTGATGCCGACCCGGATTCCGGGCCTTTGCGTGGTCCCTTCGACGGTCGATCTCTCCGGTGCCGAGCTGGAGCTGATCAATGTTCCGCGGCGCAATTTCCGGCTGAAGGAAGCGCTGGCCGATTTCGCGGCGCGGCCGGACCAGCAGTTTTCCTATGTCCTGATCGACTGCCCGCCGTCTCTGACCCTCCTCACCGTCAACGCGATGTGCGCCGCCGACGCCGTGGTCGTGCCGCTGCAATGCGAGTTCTTCGCGCTTGAAGGCCTCACCCAGCTGCTCAGCACCATTGAGCGGGTGCGGGCGAACCTCAATCCCACCCTGGAGATCCAGGGCATCGTCCTGACCATGTTCGACAAGCGCAACAACCTGTCCGACCAGGTCGCGGCCGATGTCCGCGGCCATCTGGGCGACAAGGTCTACAAGACCATCATTCCGCGCAATGTGCGGATTTCCGAGGCGCCGAGCCATGGCTTGCCGGCGCTCGTCTATGACCTGCGCTGCCCCGGTAGCCAGGCCTATATCAAGCTCGCCGGCGAGCTGATCCAGCGCGAACGCGCCCGGCTCGCGGCCTAGAGGACATCATGGCGGAAGAAGCACGCAGGCATGGGTTGGGGCGTGGTTTGTCGGCGCTGATCGGCGACGAAGCCCCGGCGCCCGCGAGGACGGAAGCCGGCAGGCCGCCCCGCACCGTGCCGGTGGCGTTCCTCAGGCCAAACCGGCTGCAGCCGCGCAAGACCTTCGCGCCGCAGGAGCTCGAAGACCTCGCCAATTCCATCCGCGAGAAAGGTGTGCTGCAGCCCATCCTGGTGCGCACCGTCGCCGGCGAGGCCAACGCGTTCGAGATCGTCGCCGGTGAACGGCGCTGGCGCGCGGCGCAGATGGCCAAGCTGCATGACGTACCGGTGGTCGTCCGCGAAATGGGCGACAGCGAGGCGCTCGAGCTCGCCATCGTCGAGAACGTCCAGCGCGAGGATCTCAATGCGATCGAAGAGGCCGCCGCCTATCATCAGCTGATGGATCGCTTCGCCTACACCCAGGAGCGACTCGCCCAGGAAGTCGGCAAGAGCCGCAGCCACATCGCCAACACCCTGCGGCTGCTGCGCCTGCCGGAGAGCGTCAAGGCGATGGTGCGCGACGGACGCATCTCGGCCGGCCATGCCCGCACCCTGATCGGCGCTGCCGACCCCGAAGCGCGCGCCCATGACATTATCCGCGGTGCGCTGAACGTTCGTCAGTCCGAACAACGTTCGAAATCAAAATCTGGTAGGGCGAACGCGCCCATCGTGAAAGACGCCGACACCAAGGCACTCGAATCGAGTGTTTCCAATCATCTGGGTCTCAAAGTTCAGATTCTGCACAAAGGTGAATCGGGCGGCGAGGTGCGCATCGCCTATCGCTCGCTGGAGCAGCTCGACGACCTCGTGCGCCGTCTGAGCAAGTCCTGACAAGCCTTTCTGTTAGTAGAATATTTACTTTGATGCAGAGGACGGCTTAAGCGCGCCGACACGGGCGAGCGCGGCCTTCGCGTCGATGCGGCCATCATACAACGCGCGGCCAATGACGACCCCCAAGATGTTGGGCTCGTCCGCCGCGATCAGCGAGTCGATGTCGCCGATGCCCGCGACGCCGCCCGATGCGATGACGGGGATTCGCACCGCCTTCGCGAGTGCGGCTGTCGCCGCGACGTTGACGCCCTGAAGCATCCCGTCGCGCGCGATGTCGGTAAAGACGATCGCGCTGACGCCCGCATCCTCGAACCGCCTGGCCAGTTCAAGCACATCCATCTGGGAATTCTCGGCCCAGCCTTCGACGGCGACCTTGCCGTCCTTCGCATCGATGCCCACCGCGATCCTGTCCGGATACGCGCGCGCGGATTCTTTCACCAAGGCGGGATTTTTGAGCGCTGCGGTGCCCAGGATCACGCGCGCGATGCCGGCGGCGAGCCACGCATCGATTGCCGCGCGGTCGCGAATGCCGCCGCCGAGCTGGATGGGCATTTTGATCCGTGCACGGATGGAATGGATTGCATTTGCATTGACCGACTTGCCTTCGAACGCGCCGTTGAGATCGACGCAGTGCAGCCATGGAAAGCCCATCGCTTCGAACGCGGCGGCCTGCGCGGCGGGATCGTCGTTGAAAACCGTCGCGTCCGCCATCGCGCCGCGCTTGAGGCGCACACAGCGTCCGTCTTTCAAGTCGATGGCCGGGAACAGGATCATGGCCGCCAGTTCAGAAAATTGCGCAGCAAGGCCTGGCCCACCGCCTGGCTTTTCTCCGGATGGAATTGCGTGCCGGCGATGTTGCCGCGCGCGATCATTGCGGTGACGGTGCCGCCATAATCGGTGGTCGCCAGAACATCGCCGGCATCGCGGGCGCGGAATTCGTAGGAATGCACGAAATAGACATGTGCGCCGTCAGCGATGCCCGCGAGCAGCGGATGCGGACGCGCGATCGTCAATTCGTTCCACCCCATATGCGGAATCTTGAGCGCTGCGTCCGCCGGCGCCAGGCGCACCACTTCGCCTGCGATCCAGCCGAGCCCCGCATGCTCGCCGAATTCGCGGCCGACATCCGCGAGCAATTGCATCCCGACGCAAATGCCGAGAAATGGTGTGCCCCGCTTGAGTACCGCCTCTTCGAGCGCCTCGACCAGTCCGGCAATCGCGCGCACGCCTTTCATGCAGTCGGCGAACGCGCCGACGCCCGGCAGCACGATGCGCTCTGCCTTTGCCACTATGGCCGGATCGTTTGTCACGGCGATCTCGCCCGCGCCGGCGCCCGCGCGCGCCAGCGCTTTCTCTGCCGAGCGCAGATTGCCGGAACCGTAATCGATCAGGGCCGTAAGGCTCACATGCGTATCCGCTTCTGCCGACAGCCCTTCCTTAAGCCAAGCCGCGCATTTTCCCAATGCGCGATCAGCGCTTGGGGCAGGCGTCGGTCGCGACCTCCGGCAAGGTGAGAGAGATGACGTGCTTGCCGATCAGGATTTCGCGCCAGACCGGCGCCGGCGGCGCCGTAAGCGTGTAGGTGCCGGCCTTCAGCGCCTCGATCTCGCCGGGGCAATGTGGCGAGGGCAGGGTGGCGACCACCGCCCATTGCCCATCCGCGCCGAGCTTCATCACCGTGCCGTACCAATAAAGTGGCGAGTCGGCGCTGCTTATGACGACCACTTCGTCGGTGCCGTCGCCATCGAGATCGGCGAGTATGGCGTCGCAGGTAAGCCCCGGCGTCGTAAGGCAGGCCGGAATGACGCCCGGCGATTTGGAATTGCTCCAGTTCTGTGCCGTGAAGCTTTTCGGCAGCGCCTGGCCCTTGGGATAGACCGTCACGTTCGCGGCGACATCGAACGGCGTCGCCGGACGCAGCGGCGCGCTCACCGGCACGGTCAGAACAAGTTTCGCGTTCCCGCTGATGATCGCGTTTTCGCCCTTGCCCTTCAGCGCGGCGAGTTTTCGCAGCGCGCGCTTTCCATAACGTCCGCCTTCGCTCAAGAGATAGTTGTAGTCGAACGCCTCGGCGCTCACCTTGCCGTCGCGCAGCCGGGCGATCTGGTCGTCGACCGAAAGCTTCGCCGGATCGGCGATGGGCGAGAACAAAGCCGCCAGCAATGCCAGCACGACGAAGGATGTGGCGATGTTGCAGCGCTCGACCGGCGCCATCCAGCGCGCACCCATCAGCGACAATATAACGGCGGCGCTGTAGCCCGCGGCGTAGCACGCGGCCACGATCAGGCAGCCGAGAGCCGCGATGCGCTCCACCGTCCAGCCATATTGGCCGACGCGCAGCATCAACCCGTAAGCCGCGATGGCGGTCAGTGGAATAAGCGCGAAGGACGCGACCGCTTCGGAAAGGCGCAACAGCGACGGATTTTTCTGCTCGCCGTTCTGGTAGGCCGCGTTGATCAGCACCACCAGCGTCGCCGCCGCGCTGAGCAGCCCGCCGGCCGCTTCGCGCGTCGCCCACAAAGGCGCGAAGCCGGTGACGAACAGGGTCGCGAGGAAGCCGGCCGCGATCAGCGCCATCAGCGGCAACAGCCAGCCCAGCAAGGTGAGCACGACGGAGCGGATGCCGGAGACAAGGCGCGCGCGCACATCGGTCAGTTCGATCGCCGCGGCAACGGCCAGCGTCGTCGCCGGGATCGAGAACCATTCATGATCGAGAAGCTTGGAAAAGAAATCGAGCTTGATGAGCTTGAACAATTCCGCGCCAAGCCACAGCACGGCCCAGAACACGGCGACGAAGACAGTGGCGAGCGCGAGCTGCAGCCCGAGCTTCCAGGCCGCGTCGAAATAGCTTCCATAGCGCGCAACGAACCAGCGCTCGCCATCGCCAGCCGCGATCAGCGACTGGGCGATGAAAAGGCCAGCGAAGCCGAAGACGAAAGTGGAAGCTTGCGGCAGCAGCAGATTTTCGCTGGTGATGACCGTGATGGGATTGGCGAAGCGGTCGTGATGGCCGAGCCCGTAACAGACCAGCGCCGCGACGGCGGTCCAGATGAGAAGCGTGGGCAGCCGCATCGCCCCCATCGCCTGCGACACCAGCAGCGGCACATAAAGTGCCACCAGCAGCAGCGGCGCGAACAGCAGCGGCTCGTTGGCGGGCCAGACGATCGCGTCGCTGGCGCGATAGAGGAAATAGAGCGCGGCGCCCTGCGCCAGGCCGAGCGCCAGCCGCGCCGGAAATACCCAAGCAGCGCGCGCCGGCGCGTTGTCGGATTCGATTGCCATGACAGCCCCGCTTCGTCAGTCCCAGGACATAAGCCTACACCGGCGCGGGCGCGCCTTCTTGGGTAAAAGCGACTTGCGGATGCGCGCCGCTCAACCCTTGCCGGGATAGGTCTGGGAATGCAGAAGCGCCGCCAGATGCACGGCGTTTCGCACCATCATGTCGGTGGCCTCGCTTACCACGCGCGGCGTGTTTTTGAGGTCGACATAGTTCTTGTCGCCCATCGCCTCGCCCACCCAATAGGTCATGCCGCAGGCCGGCACCGTGAAGCCGACATCGTTGAGCGCCTGGAAGATTTCGGCCGAGCAGTGATGCGCGCCGTCCTCGTTGCCCACGATGGCTGCCAGCGCCACCTTGCCGAAGCTCGGCATGCGCTCATGCTCGTCGGTCTCGTCAAGAAATGCGTCCATGCGCTCGATGATGCGCTTGGCGACGGAAGAAGGCTGGCCCATCCAGATCGGCGTGCCGAGGACGAAGATGTCGGCGGCCAAAACCTTTGCGCGAAGCTTGGGCCAGGCGTCGCCGCGCCCCTCGTCGGATTCCACGCCCGGCTTGATGTCGTGATCGACCGCGCGGACGATCTCGCCCTCGGCGCCGTGCTTGGCGAACGCGTCCATAACCTGGCGCAGCAGCTTGTCGGTCGACGATTGCTTGCGGCCGGCCTTGAGCGTGCAATTGAACGCGAAAACCTTGAGTGGCATGACGGCCTCCGGTTTGAAAATGAGCCGGAGGCCGGATTCGTTCCGCGCCGCTAATCCTTCAGCATCGGCCGGCCTTCATGGGCGACGAGCAGATCGTGCATGTCGTCGGCATGCTCCTCTTCGACGCGCAGGATCCAATCGAGCATTGTCTTGGTGCCCGGATCGTCATTGCCGAAATAGCGGATCAGCTCGCGGTAGTGATCGACAGCGATGCGCTCGGCGATGAGATTTTCCTTGATCATGTCGACCAGGTTCTTGCCGGCTGCGAATTGCGAGGCCGAGCGCATCAGGATGCCTTCGGGATTGAAATTGGGCGTGCCGCCGAGCTGGTTGATGCGTTCGGCCACCGCCATCACGTGCTCCTGTTCTTCCTTGGCGTGCTCGGCGAATTCGGCCTTGACGCCTTCGCTGGAAATGCCCGATGCGGCAACCGAATGCTGGCTGTAGCGCAACACGCAGACGATCTCGGTCGCCAGCACGCTTTGCAGGATTTCAATGGTCGTCTTGACGTTGCCGATATAGGTCGAGCCCAGCGCTCCTGTCCCCAAATGCTTGCGCGCCCGCGCCCGCAGCGTCTTGACGTCCGACAGGAACGGCTTGTCCGTCGCTTTCGCGGGCTTTGTCTTCTTGGCCATGTCAAACTCCTGTTTGTCGATTGTGGTCGCGGTGCGGGGAAACCGCCGCCTGACGAAATGACGCACTGATACGGGGACGGCTCGATGCCAAACGTTACCACTGCCCCGAAGTTCCTGTCATGCTCGATTTTGGCTTCAGGAGGGCTCCCGCTTCTTCCAGAAGAACAGCAGATAGAAAATCCCCAGCCCCAGGATCCAGAACGCCCCATTGAACAGGACGACATTGGCGTGCCCAAGCCAGCTGTCGTTGAGGCCGAGATATTCCTGCGTCACCGCGGAAGGCCTGGGAAGCGCTTTCAGGGACGCGAGCACGGCGTATTTCAGGTTCGTCTCGATCAGCATCTGTCCGAGATAGAGCAGCATGCCCACGCCATAGGCGGCGAAGGCGAATAGCTTCATCGCCAGCCGCGCCTGGCTGAGGAAGTAATAGATCGCCACCACCATCGCGAAATTGATGGTGATGACCTGCGCGAAAAACGCGACCTCGTTGGCCGTGTCCGAGCGCGCAAGGTTGAGAAGGTCCAGTTCGCTCATGCTGTCGCCCGTGGCCGGAATTATTTGTTTCGCAAGGCCGCTTCGCGCCGCCGCGCCTTGCGCTTGCGCAGGAAGCGCTTGACCGGATTTTCCGAGGTGCTGTCGTAGCGGACGGTATAGGTCTTGGCGTCGCTTTTCGTCTTGCGCGCGATGGCCCAGTCGGAACCCGGCAGCAATTCGAATTGTCCATAGTTCGGATGCTGCTTGACCAGCAGTTCGAACACTTCGCGGATTTGCGGCGTGCGCAGCTCGGCGTCCGACAAATCGTTGTGTTGGACGCCGTCGGTCTGGTCCCGCTTGCGGCCCGCGGAGGAATAGGTCCAGTCGTAGTCGTCGAAGATGAGGACGCCGTCCGGCTTGAGCAGCTTGTCCACCAGAAAGAACGCCAGCCCGTCGATGGTCCAGTTCTTGGGGCCGTCGATGATGCACAGATCGTATTGCTCCGCGCAGACGTCGTCCTTCGTGTTCTCGCGGATATTGTCGTGAAGGAACCAGTTGTAGCCCGTCTTCATCCGCACGATGCGCACCAGATGCGACAGGCCGGCGCCCGCCAGCTGCTCCTCCGCCGAAGGACTGAATTCGGCGCGCGCGCGCTCGAGATCGACGGCGGTCACCTTGCCGCCTTGGCCCAGTTCGTCCACCGCCGCGGCCATGTAGCAAGTCGCGGTGCCGTGCGCGATGCCCAGCTCGAGGATGTTGTTGCGGCGCTCCGACACGATCAGGTCGTAGAGAATGCGCGCATTGCCGGGACTGATGAAGCGCACTCCTTCGACGATTTTCGCGATGGTTTCGAACTTCATGGACGCGCCCCTAATCCCCGTCCATCTTCAGCGCCTCGATGAACGCTTCCTGGGGAATGTCGACCTTGCCGAACTGGCGCATCTTTTTCTTGCCCTCTTTCTGCTTGTCGAGGAGCTTGCGTTTGCGTGAGATGTCGCCGCCATAGCATTTCGCAGTGACGTCCTTGCGCAACGCGCTGATTGTCTCGCGCGCGATGATCTTGCCGCCGATCGCCGCCTGGATCGGAATGACGAACATGTGGCGCGGGATCAGCTCCTTCAGCTTCTCGCACATCGCCCGCCCACGCGCCTCGGCGCGCTGGCGGTTGACGATCATCGAGAGCGCATCGACCGCTTCGGCATTGACGAGGATCGACATCTTGACGAGGTCGCCTTCCTCATAACTCTCGATGTGATAGTCGAAGCTCGCATAGCCGCGGCTGACCGACTTCAAGCGGTCATAGAAATCGAACACCACTTCGTTGAGCGGCAGCATGTAGATCAGCATCGCGCGGCTGCCGGCATAGGTAAGCTCGACCTGGCGTCCGCGGCGGTCCTCGCAGAGCTTGAGCACGCTGCCCAGATAATCGTCCGGCACGAAGATGGTGGCCTTGATCCACGGCTCTTCGATGAAGGCGATGCGCGTCACATCCGGCATGTCGGCCGGGTTGTGCAGCTCCTTCATCGTCCCATCGCTCAGATGGATGCGATAGATCACGCTGGGCGCGGTCGCGATCAGCTCCAGATTGAACTCGCGCGCCAGCCGCTCCTGGACGATCTCCAGATGCAGCAATCCGAGAAAGCCGCAACGGAAGCCGAAGCCCAGCGCGGCGCTGGTTTCGGTTTCATAGGTGAAGCTCGCATCGTTCAGGTGAAGCTTGCCGAGCGCATTGCGCAGATCCTCGAACTGCGCCGCATCGACGGGGAACAGCCCGCAGAACACGACCTGCTGCGCCGGCTTGAATCCGGGAAGCGCAGTCTCGGTGCCGCGGCGTTCGTCGGTGATGGTGTCGCCGACCTGGGTGTCGGCTACTTCCTTGATCTGCGCCGTGATGAAACCGATCTCGCCGGGGCCGAGACTGTCCATCATCACCTGTTTGGGCGTGAACACGCCGACGCGCTCGACCTGGTAGGTGGCGTTGGCCGCCATCATGCGGATCTTCTGGCCGCGCTTCATCTCGCCGTCGACAATGCGCACCAGCACGACGACACCCAGATAAGTGTCGTACCAGCTGTCGACCAAGAGCGCCTTGAGTGGTGCTTGCGCATCGCCCTTCGGCGGTGGCAGGCGCGTGACGACCGCTTCCAGCACCGCTTCGATGTTGAGACCGGTCTTGGCCGAAATCGGGATCGCCTCGCTCGCATCGATGCCGATCACATCCTCGATCTGCTGGCGAATGCGATCGGGCTCGGCCGCGGGCAGGTCGATCTTGTTGAGCACCGGCACGATTTCGAGATGCGCGTCGATCGCCTGGTAGACGTTGGCGAGCGTCTGCGCTTCGACGCCCTGGCTCGCATCGACGACCAGGAGCGCGCCCTCGCAGGCGGCCAGGCACCGGCTCACTTCATAGGCGAAGTCGACATGGCCGGGCGTGTCCATCAGGTTCAGCGTGTAGGTTTCGCCGTCGGCCGCCTTGTACGAAAGACGAACGGTCTGCGCCTTGATGGTGATGCCGCGCTCGCGCTCGATATCCATCGAATCGAGCACCTGATCCTTCATTTCGCGCGCCGAAAGCCCGCCCGTGACCTGGATGAGCCGGTCGGCCAGGGTCGATTTCCCATGGTCGATATGGGCGATGATCGAGAAATTGCGGATATGGGCGAGATCGGGCATGGGCGGGCGTATAGCGGCGGAGGCCGATTACGTCCAGCAAGCCCCTGTCGCAGCGCTCCGCCAAGGGGCAAACTGGTCCCGTTGCGGGGGCCAAGCCGATGCCCGCCGCGGTTCATTCGGGAGGTTTCATGTCAAAAGGCTTTGGATTTTGGGCAGGCCTTGCGGCCATGCTTGCGTTCGTTTGCTTCGCCGCGCCGGCGTCGGCCGACGAAGCGTTCTTCTTCGGCCATTGGGTCAATGTCGACCCCGGCACCAACAACATCACGCATGTGCATATGGGGCCGAGTGGCGGCTGGGACGTGAAGGTGCGCGCGTTCGGCGCCTGCCATCCCACCGATTGCGACTGGGGCGCGGTCAACGGCCACTTTGAAGGCGGCTTCGGCGGCGACAAGGTCAAGGCCGAATTCAATTCCGGCTTCTCGATCACCAAGCTGACGCTGCATCAGGGACCGGGCGACCGGATCACCTATGATGCGCATACCCATTTCACCGACGGCTCGGGCCGGCCGCCTTACGACGTGTCCGGCGAGTTTCGCCGCGAAGACGGTTACGGCGGCGGATATGGACCGCCTCCAGGTCCCGGCGGTGGCGGCTATGGTCCGCCTCCGGGCGGCGGCTATGGCCCACCTCCGGGCCCCGGCGGCGGCTACGGTCCGCCGCCTGGCCCGCCCCCTGGTCCTTCGCTCGGTGCGGAAGATTGCATCGGCTTCGATCCGGGCATGGTGACGGCCGCCTTCGTCGGTGGCGAATGGAAAGTGGTGCAGGGCTCGATGTGGATGCTCAGCTATGGCGGCGATGCCGGTGCTGCGCATCACGCGGCCGACGTGATCCATCACTATCATTTCGACCAGCAATGCTTCGTCAAGCGTCCCAACGCCGCGATGATGTATTGGAAGGCCGGCAACCATGTGCCGCATGGCAACACGTCCGGTGAGGATTGCATCGGCCTCAATCCCGCAACGGCTTCGGTGGCGCATGCGGGCGGCGCATGGAAGGTTGTCGATGGCGGAAACTGGCTGCTCGACTATGGCGCCGACCACGCCGCCGCGGACCAGGCGCTGGCGGTTATCCAGACCTACAACCTGAACCGCCAATGCTTCATCGTGCGGCCGAATGCATCGATGCAGTACTGGCTGTCGCAATAGGTCTTCGCATTGGAATAAGAGAGCGGCTCCGGGCAACCGGAGCCGCTTTTTATTTTGAAGCGCGCAGCGCAAACAGCAAGGGGATCATCGCGGCCATCTCGGCGATCACCGAGACCGCGACGAGCGCGGTGAGCGAGACATCGTATAGTGCGCCCATCAGTGCGCTGCCGGCGAACCAGGCGATGCCGAACAGGGCGGAGAAGATTCCGTAGGCCCGCGCCCGTGTCTGCTCCGGCACGAGTTTGGCCACGCCCGCCGTCAGCACGGAGTTCTGCGCGCCCAGTGCCACGCCCCACAGCGCCGCGCCCGCGATCGCCGCATCGTGGCCGCCGAAGAACGCCAGCGGCGTCACGCAGGCCGCGATCAGGATGGCCGGCGGCAGGATGGCGAAACCGTAGCGGTCGAACAGCCAGCCGGAGACCAGCGCGCCAAGGCCGGAAGTTCCCATCGCGACCGAATAGAGGATCGGGATCGTCGTGGTGGAGACGATATGGGTTTGCTGAAAATGAAACGCGATCAGCGGATAGTCGGCGAAGCCGAACGCCACCAGCGCCGAGCTCGCGCCATAAAGCCAGAACGCACTGGGCAGCGTTGCCGCGCTCGCGCCCTTCGCCGGTGGCGCGATATGGCCCGCGAACGGATAGCGCAGCGCCACCGCGCCGACGCTGACCAGCGTGAGCACCGCGGGCACAGCGAGCCATAAAAAGGCCTCGCGGAAATTTCCGTGACGCGCGAGCACCAGCGCAACGATCAGCGGCCCGATCAGCGCGCCGGTCTGGTCGAGCGCTTCCTGCAATCCGAACGCCCAGCCCTGGCCGATATGCTCGCCGGCGCGGCTCATCATGAAATTGGCGGTCGGATTGCGGATCGCCTTGCCGGTGCGCTCGGCCACGATGACGAGCGCGGCGATCATCCAGTTTCCTGAAAGTCCCAACAGCGGCACCACCGCCATCTGCAATGTGTAGCCTGCCAGGGTGATCGGCCAATAAAGCCGCGTGCGCTCGGCGAAGCGCCCGGAGACCAGCCTCAGCAGATAGCCGAACAACTCCCCCGCGCCCGCGATGAAGCCGACCGCCGTGCCGCTCGCGCCGAGCAGCGCCAGGAACGGCCCGGTCGAGGAGCGCATGCCCTCATACGCCATGTCCGCGAACAGGCTCACGATGCCGAAGGCGACGATGAACGCGAGGCCGGAGCGCTTGTCGAAGATCGTTTCGCTCACGGTGCGTCCCTCACGTGCGAAGCATTCCGCCCGTCGCCTTCGTCACGGCATCAACGATCTTCTGCGCAACGGCTTCAATCTCGGCTTCGGTGAGCGTCCTGTCTTTCGGCTGGATGCGCACCGCGATGGCAAGCGACTTCTTGCCCTCGGGAACGCCCTTGCCTTCATAGACGTCGAACGCGCCGACGGATTCGATCAATGCGCGGTCTGCGATCTTTGCCGCCTTCACCACATCGTCCACGGTGACTTTAGCGTCCACCAGGAAGGCGAAATCGCGCTCCACCGGCTGGAACGGCGACGGCGCGAAAGGCGGCCGCGCCTTGCCCTTGGATCTGGCTTCCGGAATTGCATCGAGGAATATTTCGAATGCCGCGACCGGACCCTTGAGATCGAATGCGGCGAGCACCGTCGGGTGCAACTCGCCGAAATAAGCCAGCACCTTGGGGCCCAGCGCGAGCGTTCCGGACCGTCCCGGATGATACCAGGCTGCGGCGCCCGCTTTCATCGGCGCCGTCATCGGCCCGCCCATCGCGGCTTCCAATACCGCCAACATATCGGCCTTGGCATCGAATATGTCGGCGGGATGGGTCGATTTGGTCCAGCTTCGCGCGCCACCGCCGGCGCGGATGCCGGCAGCGATGGTACTTTGCGCTTCCGGCATGCCGCTCTGGAACTGCGCGCCGACCTCGCACAGCATCACGTCCGAAAATCCGCGCGCGGCGTTGCGTTGCGCCGCCGCGAGCAAGGACGGCAGCACGCTGGGCCGCAGCGCGTCGAGATCGGCCGCGATGGGATTGGCGATCTGGCGCGCGTCGTCGCCGCCGCCGAACAGCGCGCCATGGGCGCGTGGGATGAAGGAGAAATTGATCGTCTCGTGGAAGCCGCGCGCGGCCAACGTCCGCTTGACGATGCGCATGCGCCGCTGGGCCGGCGTCAGCGTTGCCTGCGCCACGGCGCCCGCGCGCGTCATCGGCGCCGACGGCACTTTGTCGAGTCCGTAAATGCGCACGATCTCTTCGACGAGATCGACGCTGCCCACGACATCGCCGCGCCAGCTTGGCGGCGTCACAGTCATCGGATCGCCGTCTTCGACCTTGAACCCGAGATTGTTCAGAATGTGAACGATCTCGCTCTTCGGCACGTCGATACCGACGAGCTTCTTTACGGCCGCGGGCGAGAACGAAATCTGGCGCCGCCACGGCGGTACTTCGCCTGCGACGACAGCCTCGCCCGGTTCACCGCCGCAAAATTCGAGGATCATCCTGGTGGCGAGCTCGAGGCCCGGCAGCACGAATTCCGGATCGACGCCACGCTCGAAGCGGTAGCGCGCGTCCGACACGATGCCGAGGATGCGCCCGGCGCGCGCCACGCGCACCGGATCGAACAGCGCCGATTCGATGAACACATCCGTGGTGGCTTCGCTGCAGGACGAATCCTCCCCGCCCATCACGCCCGCGATGCCGCGCGCGGCGCTGTCGTCGGCGATCACGACCATTTCGGAATCGAGCGTATAACTCTTGCCGTCCAGCGCGACCAGCGTCTCGCCGTCTTTGGCGAAGCGCGCGCGCAGATTGCCGTTGAGCTTGGCTGCGTCGAACACGTGCAGCGGCCGCCCGCGATCCAGCGAAATGAAATTCGTCACATCGACCAGCGCCGAGATCGGCCGCAGGCCCACCGCCTTGAGCCAGTCCTGCAGCCATTTGGGCGACGGCCCGTTCTTCACGCCGCGGATCAGCCGGCCCGCGAACATCGGCGCCGCGCTTTCTGTGCCGGCGGGAAAATCGAGAATCGTCCTGATGGGCGAGGGAAATTTGCCTCTCACCGCCGACAGGTCACCTTCCCGCAAACGCCCCAGACCCGCCGCCGCCAGATCGCGCGCGATGCCATAGACGCTTGCGGCATCGCCGCGATTGGGCGTGAGCTTGACGTCGAGGACGGGATCGCTCAGTCCGAGCGCGCCGGCCGCCGGCTCGCCGACTTTCGCGTCCGCCGGCAATTCGATGATGCCGTCATGATCGTCGCCGAGTTGCAGCTCGCGCGCCGAACACAACATGCCGCGCGATTCCACGCCGCGGATGGTACCGATCTTGAGCACATCGCCGCTGACTGGAATGACGACGCCCGGTTTCGCGAAAACAGCTTTCATGCCGGCATGCGCATTCGGCGCGCCGCAGACGACCTGCACCGGCTCGCCTGCGCCGGTGTCGACCATGCACAGCTTCAGCTTGTCGGCATTGGGATGTTTCTCCGCCGACGCGACGTAAGCGACGGTGAAATCCTTCAGCCGCGCCCCGGCATCCTCGATCGTTTCCACTTCCAATCCGATCGAAGTGAGCTTCTCGGCGATCGTCGCGGCATTGGCATCCGTTTCCAGATGGGCCTTGAGCCAGGAGAGCGTGAACTTCATCGGCTGAGCCCTCCATCCAGAGTGGGGATGTCGAGCGCCGCGAAGCCGTAATGCCTGAGCCAGCGGATGTCGGATTCGAAGAACGGCCGGATGTCGGGGATGCCGTATTTGAGCATGGCCAGCCGGTCGACGCCGCCGCCGAAGGCGAAGCCCTGATATTTCGCGGCATCGATGCCGCACATTTCGAGAACGCGCGGATGCACCATGCCGGAGCCTGCCAGCTCCAACCAGTCATTGCCCTGGCCGAATGTGATCTTGCCGGGCACGGAGCGATCACAGCGCAGATCCCATTCCACGCTGGGTTCGGTGAAGGGGAAGTAGGACGGCCGCGCGCGCAACTCGACTTGGGCGACCTCGAAGAATGCCTTGTAGAATTCCTCCAGCACCCATTTGAGGTTGGCAAGAGTCGCACCCTCGTCGATCACCAGTCCTTCATATTGGTGGAACATCGGCGCATGGGTGGCGTCGGAGTCGACGCGATAGGCGCGTCCCGGCGAGATGATGCGGATCGGCGGCTTCTGCCTGAGCATGGTGCGCACCTGCACCGGCGAGGTGTGCGTGCGCAGCACATGCTGCGAGCCATCGGCCTGTTTGGCCACATAGAACGTGTCGTGCATCTGGCGCGCGGGATGATCGGGCGGGATGTTGAGCTTGGTGAAATTGTAGTCGTCATATTCGACGTCCGGCCCTTCCGCGACGGAGAATCCCAGATCGGCGAAGATCGCAGTGATTTCGTCCAGCACCTGGCTGACCGGATGGATGGTGCCCTGCGGTTCCGGACGCGGCGGCAAGGTCACATCGACGCGTTCGGACGAGAGTCTCGCGTTCAGCGCCACATTGCCGAGCGCGGCCTTGCGTGCCGCGATCGCTTCACTCACGCGATCGCGCAAACTATTGAACAGCGGTCCGTTCACTTTGCGCTCATCGGCGCTCATGCCGCCCAGCGTCTTGAGCAGCTCGCTGATCGTGCCTTTCTTGCCAAGCGCGGCCACGCGCAGCTGCTCGAGCGCGGCCTCGTCCGGGGCCTGCGCGATAGCGGCGAGGGTGTCGCGTTCGAGAATCTGAATGTTGCTCATCAATCAACCTCAATCGGAACAGCTTGAATCACGACCCTGGCGCGATGCCAAGGCAGCCAGCTCCGATGGAAGTCGATTATGCGCTAGTCTGATCCACCAGAGCCTTGAAGGCGGCGGGCTCGTGAATGGCCAGATCCGAAAGCACCTTGCGGTCGATCTCGATGCCGGCCTTGGCGAGCCCGCTGATAAATCGGCTGTAGGTGAGTCCGTGCTCGCGGCAGCCGGCGTTGATGCGCTGGATCCACAAAGCGCGGAAATTGCGCTTCTTGAGCTTGCGGCCGATATAGTTGTGCTGCATCGACCGGTCGGCCGCGGCATTGGCCGACGTGATATTGTTCTTGCGGCGGCCGTAGAAGCCCTTGACCTGCTTGAAGACTTTCTTGCGGCGGGCATGGCTGGCGACGGCGCGGGGGGAGCGTGACATGGGTTTCCTCCTCAGCCGTACGGCATCCAGCGCTTCACGCGCTGGGTTTCGGAATGCGACAGCAGCGCGGTGCCGCGCAGGTCGCGGGTGCGGGCGGGCGAATTGGAGATCAACCGGTGGCGCTTGCCGACCTGGCCGGTCTTGATCTTGCCGCTTGCGGTGAACCGGAAGCGCTTTTTGGCGCCCGATTTGGTCTTCATCTTGGGCATTTTGCGGTCTCCTTGGGTCCCATGGGAGCCCAGTTTGCTTGCGCGCAACGCGCGCGGGGTCTGCATTTTGAGCCGCCACGGCATGCCCTTACGCCGGGCGGCTCGAAAGAGGGCGGGTCTTATACGGGAAGGCGGCCGCTTGGCAAGACTTGGTCTGCGGACCCGCGATCGGGCAGGATGGCGCCATGGTCCAACGCGTCGCCCGCTTTTTTCCAACCCTTGCCACCTGGCTGTTTTTCCCGGCCTTGGCGGTCATTGTGTGGGGCGAGCTGACGCCGGGCGTCGGCCTCAATATCTGGGATAAGCTTCAGCATTTCCTGGCTTATTTCGGGCTGGCGGGCCTCTCCACGGTTGCTTTGGGCACCGGCCGGCGCGCCATCTGGGCGGCACTCGCTCTGGTCGCCCTGGGCGGAGCGCTGGAGATTTTGCAGGGGTTCACCGGCCGCGATCCCGATATCCATGACGAGATCGCCAACACCGTCGGCGTGGCCTTCGGCTGGCTGGCCGGCCTCGGCACCAACGCCGTCTTGCGTCTGCTTGTTGCAGGGCGCGCGCCGGACTAGCGTTTTTGCGGAGAGAGGATCGATGTTCGACGAATTCCGGAAATTCGCCATGCGCGGCAATGTCGTCGACCTCGCGGTCGGCGTCGTGGTGGGCGCATCCTTCACCTCCATCGTCAATTCGCTGGTCAAGGATGTCATCACCCCGCCGCTGGGCTGGCTGACCGGCGGCCTCGATTTCTCCAATCTTTTCTTCGTGCTCAAGGGCGGCCATCCGGCGACGCTCGCGGAGGCGCAGAAGCTTGGCGCGATCACCATCAATTATGGCGTCTTCCTCAACACCATCCTGCAGTTCATCATCGTGGCCTTCGTGCTGTTCCTGCTGCTGCATCAGATCAATCGCCTGAAGGCGCAAGGCGCCGCCGAAGCGGCGCCGGCCGCAACGCCCGAAGAAATCCTGCTGCTGCGCGAAATCCGCGATTCCCTGAAAGGCCAGAAATGATGCGCCGCCTCATCGTGCTCGCCGCGCTGCTCGCAGGCGTTCCGGCAAGTGCCGCGCCTTCCGACGCGCAAGCGATGGCGCAAGCGGTTGCCGGCTTCTACCAAGTCCATCAGGCGACCGACCAGGACGGCATTCCCGACGCAAAGGCGCGCGCGCAATACGCGCCCTTTATCTCTCCCGCGCTCGAGAAGCTTCTCGCCGCCGGCGACGCTGCGGAAAGTCGCTACGCCAAAGCCAACAAGGACTCGCCGCCATTGGTGGAGGGCGATCTGTTCTCGCCCAATTTCGAGGGCATTTCGTCATTCAAGGTGGGCGCGTGCGTGACGGATGCTAAGGGGAACCACTGCGCGGTGGCGCTGCATTATGCCGACGCGCATCCGCGCCCGCAGGACAAGCCGGTGGACTGGACGGATATGGTCTATCTGGTGAACACGCCGGCCGGCTGGCGGATCGACGACATCGCATATGGCGGCAATTGGGACTTCGGCAATCACGGAAAACTGAGCGACACGCTCAAATCGTCCATTACGGACGCCGGCAACTGACATCATGTAACGCGGCGCGGCGCTGGCGCGAATAACCGATGACAGCGATGGAGACGACAATGACGTACCGTCAATACAAGATCGAAAAGCCCGACGCGGACTGGCAGAAAGAACTCGCGCCCGACGCCTATCGCGTGCTGCGCAAGCACGGCACCGAGCCGGCCGGCACCAGCCCGCTCAACGCGGAAAAGCGCGACGGCATGTTCCTCTGTGCCGGCTGCGGCCAGAAGCTCTATGATGCCAAGACCAAGTATGAGAGCGGCTCCGGCTGGCCGAGCTTCTACAAGCCCGAAGACGGCGCGGTGGGAACCTCCACCGATCGCGGCATGATGATGACGCGCACGGAGGTGCATTGCGCGGCCTGTGGCGGACATCTGGGTCATGTCTTCGAAGACGGCCCGGCGCCGACGGGTCTGCGCTATTGCATGAACGGCGCGGCGCTGAAATTCGAGCCCAAATGACCTTTGCCGCCGACCGCCCGACCGGCAGCAAGCCGGAAATCTACTACGAGCTGGCGCTGCAGGCGCGCGGCTTGTTCGAAGGCGAGCGCGACGCGGTTGCCAATGCGGCCAATCTCGCCTCGCTGCTTTATTTCGGGCTCGAAAATCTGAATTGGGCCGGATTCTATTTCCTGAAGGAAGGCCAGCTCGTGCTCGGCCCCTTTCAGGGCCGGCCTGCTTGCGTGCGCATCGAAGTGGGCAAGGGCGTCTGCGGCACGGCGGCGGCGCGGCGCGAAACGCTTGTCGTCGCCAATGTCCACGACTTCCCAGGCCACATCGTCTGCGACGTCGCGTCGAATTCGGAAATCGTCATGCCGCTCATCCGCGATGGCAAAGTCATCGGCGTGCTCGACATCGACAGTCCGATTCAAAGCCGGTTCGACGAGGAAGACCGCAAAGGCCTCGAAGCGCTTGCCGCGCTGTGGCTCAAGGCCAGCGCTCCGTGAACCCTGCGCTTCTGTCGCAAATTGCGATCTATGCCGTTCCCGTCATCATCGCGATCACGCTGCACGAGGCGGCGCATGGCTATGTGGCGCGGCATTTCGGCGATCACACCGCCGCCGATCTGGGACGCGTCACGCTCAATCCGCTCAAGCATGTCGATCTGTTCGGCACTGTCCTGCTGCCGGCCGTCCTGCTGCTGTCGCATGCCGGCGTTCTGTTCGGCTATGCCAAGCCGGTGCCGGTCAAGTTCGGCGCGCTCGACAATCCCAAGCGCGACATGATCTGGGTCGCGGCGGCCGGCCCGGCGATGAACTTTTTTCTCGCGCTCTTGTCCGCCATCATCCTCCTGGCCGCGCTGCTACTGGGCGCCGACGGAAAATCCTGGACCGTGCAGCTCTTCGTCGTTTCGATCGCGATCAATCTGGGATTGGCGATCCTGAACTTGCTGCCGCTGCCGCCGCTCGACGGCGGGCGCGTCGTCACCGGCCTGCTGCCGATGCGCCTGGCGATACCTTTTTCAAAGATAGAGCGCTACGGAATGCTGCTCATCATCGGCATGCTTGTTCTGTTGCCGATGCTGGGGCAGCAACTCGGAATCAATCTCGACATCTTCAACCTGCTGGTCGGAGCGCCCAGGCAATATCTGATGAACGCCATTCTGGGTGCCGTCGTGTCCGCCGCGCATTGGCTGGGCCGCTAGCGGACAAAAGAAAACGGCTCCGCCTCGAGGCGGAGCCGCAAAGATAGATGTATCGGCTATTCCGCGTCAGCCATGCCGGCGCGGGTCTCATCGATTGCCGCGTTGGTCAGCCGCAGCGCCTCGGCGCGATGCCCGCCCTTGTTGTGCTCCGCCATGGCCAGTTGGTCGCGCGCCGCGATCAGTGATGCAAGCGCGTTTTCCATGTGCGGCTGGTTGGCGACGGCCTGGCCGATGAAAACGCCAGTGACCATGGCCGCACCCAATACCGCCGCGCCGATGCCGCTTTTCACAGAAGTCCGCATGATATTCCCCTCCCAGATGATCGCGGCAGGACTGCCGCGCGCGAATTCTAGGTGTGAGGCCGCTGGCTGGGCAATGCGAACAATTGCGGACCTTCAGTTCTCGGGCATGGAATGGCTTCGTGCCTCGGCCTCGGCCGCGCGCAGATCGGCGCCCTCCGGCCCTTCAAGCGCTTTCTCTGCCGCCTTTCCCATTGCCGGGATCTTGCGTTTGTTGCGCTGCACGAAGGCGGTTTCCTGTTTGCGGAAATTGCGCGACGCGGTGTAATTGCCCTCGCCGAGGACTTCCTTTTTCTTGCCTGCTCGCGGAGCGGCCTTGCGGGCTGCTGCCTTGGCCGGCTTGCGCGTGGATTTCGTTGCGCTGCGCCTGGCGACGGCTTTGACCTTGCGCGCGCCAGTCTTGGCTTTCTTGGCGCCACGTTTCTTCTTGGCGGGTTTCGCGCGTGCCGATGTTTTCTTGCGAGCCATGATGCTCTCCTTCGATTGAATTTGGGGACGTCCCGCTGGCCTCAACGGGCAAGCGGGACGAATGTTCCGCCGCGAGACCGATCCCATCTGGCAAAGGATACAGCTCTGCCTATGATGGCGCCGGAGCGGAGGGAAACATGCACGCGCTGATCGCCGGTTTCGGCATTGTCGTCATTGCCATGGTCGCTGCCACGCCGGTGCAGGCCGCGAATGCCGATGCGCGCTTCAAGGCGCTTTATACCCGCGAATGGGCCTGGCGCGAGGATCAGTTCGCGGGCCAGGACGACGAAGACAACGCCCGCCCGGCCGATCACCTGCCCAAGGTCGATGCCGTCACGCAGGATATGCGCCTGCATTACTGGCAGGACGTGATGAAGGAACTGGACACTATCCCGAGAAGCGAACTCTCCGCCGCCGACCGGATAAATTACGACGTCTATCGCCCGCAGATCGCGGCGCTGCTCGCCGATCAGCAGTTCCACGAATACGAAAAGCCGCTCAACTCCGATTCAACCTTCTGGACCGATCTCGGCGCCACGGCCGACCAGGTCTTTCACGATGCCGACGATTACAGCCGCTATCTCGCGCAGTTGCGCGATGTGCCGCGCTATTTCCGCGAGCAGATCGCCAACATGCGCGTCGGCCTGGCCCGCGGCTTCACACCGCCCAGGATCACGCTGACCGGCCGCGACGCCTCGGTCGCCTCCGTCGTCGACGCCAGGCCGGAGGACAGCCTGTTCTACGCGCCGTTCAAGGACATGCCGGCCACCATCGCGCCCGCCGAGCAGGCAAGACTGCGCGCGGAAGCGGCCGGTGTGATCGCGGCCTCCGTGGTGCCTGCCTATCGCGACCTGCTGGCTTTCCTGCGCAATGACTACATCCCCGGCGCCCGCACCACGCTCGCCGCTGAAGCGCTGCCCGACGGCAAGGCCTATTACCGCGCGCAGATTCTCGAATACACCACGCTCGACATGGACCCGGCTGCGATCCACGCGCTGGGTATTTCCGAAGTCGCGCGCATCCATGCCGAGATGGTCGATACGATGAAGGCGACCGGCTTCACGGGCGATTTTCCGGCCTTCCTGCATTATCTACGCACCGATCCGCGCTTCTATGCCAAGACGCCCGACGAACTCTTGATGCGCGCGGCCTTCATCGCCAAGGCGTTCGACGGCAAGGCATCGCAATATTTCGGCTATCTGCCGCGCCAGCGTTTCGCCATCAAGCCGGTGCCGGACGACATCGCGCCGTTCTACACCTCGGGCCGCGGCGGGCCGGGCGTCTATCTCGTCAACACCTACAATCTGCCGTCGCGCCCGCTCGACAATCTGACGGCTCTGACCTTGCACGAATCCGCGCCCGGACATGCGTTCCAGATGCCGATCGCGGCCGAGCACAAGGAACTGCCGGAGTTCCGCCAGAAGGGTTACATCTCCGCTTTCGGCGAAGGGTGGGCGCTCTATTCCGAACATCTCGGCCTCGAGATGGGGATGTACAAGGACCCTTACGACAAGTTCGGCTATCTCACCTATCAGATGTGGCGCGCCTGCCGGCTTGTCGTCGACACCGGCATCCACAGCCAGGGCTGGACGCGCGAGCAGGCCGTCGCCTACCTGCACGACAACACCGCACTCGCCGATCACGAGATCGACACCGAGGTCGATCGCTACATCACCTGGCCCGGGCAGGCGCTGTCCTACTATCTCGGCATGATGGCGATCGAGAAGGCGCGCGCGAAGGCGGAGGCAGCCCTCGGGCCGAAATTCAACATTCGCGCTTTTCACGATGCGGTGCTGGAGCTGGGCTCGGTGCCGCTGCCGGTCTTGACCGAGCATATCGACGAATTCATCGCCGACGGGGGCAAAGGGCCTTATCCGGATATGGAGAAGTAGCTCAGGATTTCTTCAGCGATGCGAGCGCGACATCGGCTTCGCGCAGCACGGCGTTCATGGCTGCGCGCGATTCCAGCACCAGGCAGGAAGCCCCGGTGACGAACGCGGCGAACCCGATCGCGCCGGCGATGCCGGCCGCCGCAAAGGCGAACACGGTCATTGCGTTGCCAAAGAATTCCGCTGCCACCGCGCCGCCGATCGCGATCGCCGTGCCGAGCGCAAAGCAGGTCATCGCGCCGTAAAGACAGGCCATGGC
>DATNNS010000170.1:0-5589 GCA_035601715.1 Rhizomicrobium sp. | reverse complement strand
GCGATGTGGGCCGCCATGCGCGCGCGGCGGTCGGTGCCGGCTCGCTGCCGCGCAACGTGGCGTGCGAAGTCGAGGCGGTATTCGAACTGGCGTGACGAAGATCATCGCCCGTGTAGCCGGTTCGGCGGCGGAGATCGGCCGCGCGGCGTGGAACGCCTGCGCCAATCCCCATGCCTCGGCCGATCCGCATCCCTTCACGCGCTACGAATTCTTCGCCGCCTGCGAAGAGTCCAAATCGGCGAGCCCGCGCGCCGGCTGGCGCCCCTGCCATCTCGTCATCGAGCGCGACGGCGCGGTGCAGGGGCTGATGCCCTGTTATCTGAAGGACCATTCGCAGGGCGAATATGTCTTCGACCACGGCTGGGCCGATGCGTTCGAGCGCGCGGGCGGCAGCTACTATCCCAAGCTCCAGGCCAGCGTCCCGTTCACGCCCGCGACAGGGCGGCGGCTGCTGGCAGCACAGGGCGCGAGCATCGAAGAGACGCAGAACGTGCTGCTCGCGGCGGGCGCGTCGGCGGTCGGCGAATTGAACGCCTCGTCGCTGCACATTACCTTTCTCACGGAAACGGAATGGAAAGCAGCGGGCGCCCTTGGTTATCTGCAGCGCACCGACCAGCAGTTCCATTGGGAGAACCGCGCCTATGCGGATTTCGACCAGTTTCTCGCCGAGCTGACGTCGGCCAAGCGCAAGAACCTGCGCAAGGAACGCGCGAGCGTGCGCGAGGCGGGCGTCGAATTCGACTGGCTGACGGGCACGGACATCACCGAGACGCATTGGGACACGTTCTTCGAATTCTACATGGACACCGGCGGGCGCAAATGGGGCCGGCCTTATCTAACGCGCGAGTTCTTCAGCCGCATCGGCGCCAGCATGGGCGAGCAGGTCGTGCTGATCCTCGCGCGGCGCGGCGGGCGGCATATCGCGGGCGCGCTCAACTTCGCAGGCGGCGGCGTGCTGTTCGGGCGCAACTGGGGCTGCAGCGAGTTCATCCCGTTCCTGCATTTCGAGACCTGCTATTACCAGGCCATCGAATTCGCCATCGCGCGCGGCTTGAAGAAAGTCGAAGCCGGCGCGCAGGGCGAACACAAATTGCTGCGCGGCTATCTTCCCGTGCCCACCTACAGCGCGCACTACATCGCCCATCGGGGTTTGCGCAACGCCGTCTCCGACTATCTCGACCGCGAGCGCGAGGTGGTGGCTGAGAATATCGAAACGCTGACGGAGCATGGGCCGTTCAAAAAGGCCTAGTCCCCACCAGCTCAATTGTCATGGCCCGCGAATGCGGGCCACCCAGCTGACACCTTCGCAAACGGCGAAAGTTTCAAAAAAATCTATGGCCATTCGGAAGCGACGCGTCTTACGATCACCTGGGTGGCCCGCATTCGCGGGCCATGACATGTGGGTTTGAACAGATGGCATATGATCAGCAAAACATCTTCGCCCGCGTCCTGCGCGGTGAGTTGCCCAGCGTGCGGGTGTATGAGGACGATCTCACCGTCGCGCTGATGGACATCATGCCGTCGGTCGAGGGTCACACGCTGGTCATCACGCGCGAGCCGGCGGAAGGCATCCTCGACTTGTCGCCCGAGGGCGCGGCCGCGCTGATCTGCACGACGCAGAAGGTGGCGAAGGCGATGAAGAAGGCGCTCGCGCCGTCCGGCGTCATGCTGGTGCAGCTGAACGGCGCGGCGGCGGGGCAAAGCATCCCGCACATCCATTTCCACATCCTGCCGCGCGAGGACGGCCTCGACCTCAAGCTGCACGGCCGCGCCATGGCCAAACCCGAGGCGCTGGAAGCCGTCGCCGCGAAAATCCGCGCGGCTCTTTAACCGGCGGCGCCGGACGCCTATATCGGAGGCATCATGATCTACCTGCTCGCCTTCTTCTGCTCGCCGCTGGCGCTGCTGCTGACCGGGAAACCGATCTCGGCGGTCTTCAATCTCGTACTCTACATCCTGTCGATCGTCTGCTGGGTCACGATCATCCTGTTCCATGCCGGCTTCGTTATCTGGGCGCTGGCGGTGCTGCATGCGATCCTGACGATCAACAATGCGCGCGAGGAACGCCGCGCCCGACGCATCATCGCGGCCTCCAGACCGGATTGATCAGGGCGCGAAGCTGGAGCGGATCTTCACGCCCCAATGGCCGGCCTCGCAATTGACGACATAGACCGAGTCGAAACCGCCGATCACGCTGCCGTCGGCGCGGTAGCGGGTGAAGCGGGTGTCGAAATGCACTTTGTCCTCCCCCGCATGGATCACCTCGCGCCGCTCCCAGGCCGAATGATGCCACTCCGCCAGCGCGCCGCGCGTGAAGGTATCGGGCGGATGCCAGCCGGGCTTGTCGATGATGACGAGCTTGTTGGAGGCGAGCCGCACCGACGGGAAATTGAACGCCTTCTCCCAACCCACCAGATCGCGCGCATTGAACGCGGCCATGAAATCGTCGAGGCATTTGAGGGCGGCGGCGATGGATGCGGCGTGCTCGGCCATGGCCGGATCATCGCCTTGTTCGCCCCGCATTTCCAGCCTCTTGTCAGGTAGTTGACAAGGAAACTGTATGTGATAGTTTCCTTGTCAACTACTGGAGACACCCATGGCCAGAGCGCAATCCGTCACTATCAGCCCACTGGGGGCGCATCTGGGATATTGGCTGCGCTTCGTCTCCAGCCATGTGAGCCACGCCTTCGCGCGCAAGCTGGAGCTGCGCGGGGTGACGGTGGCGGAATGGGTGATCCTGCGCGAGTTGTACGAGGGCGATACGGTCGCGCCGAGTGACATCGCCGCGCGCGTGGGGCTCACGCGCGGCGCCATTTCCAAGCTGTGCGACCGGCTGGCGGCGAAAGCGCTCATAGCGCAGGCGCCGGGCCGCGGCGACCGGCGCTATCAGGTGTTGCGCCTGACGGCCGCCGGCCGCGCGCTGGTGCCCAAGCTCGCCGCGCTGGCCGACAAGAACGACGCGGAATTCTTCGGCCACCTCAAGCCCGCCGAACGCGCCGCGCTCGAAGCCGCGATGATGGAGATCGTGCGGCGCCACGGATTGAAGACAACCCCGACCGAATGAAGGAAACAGACATGGACGCGAACACCAAAGCCGTCATCGCCGAATGCACCACGGCGTCGGACGAAGAGCGCATCCCCTTCCCCGAGGTGGTCGCGAAGCTGATGCAAGCCGGCGTCGAACGCTACCACGCCGATCTGGTACGCTCGGAGCGCACGCATTACATGCCGGGCGGCGAGACGGACGTCCGCGCGGCCCACGCCGTGAAGACCGTGCCGGCGAAGGAATTCTCCGCCGCCGGAGTCGACGCCGCCGTCCGCGCGATCCAGGCGCGGAAAATCCAGTACCGCGAATTCTGCGAACGCATCGCCGCCGCGGGCTGCGTCGGCTACCTGGTCAGCCTCGCCGGCCGCCGCGCGGTCTATTACGGACGCACGGGAGAATGTCACGTCGAGATGTTTCCGGGGGCGAAGTGAGGGACTTGCTCAACTCACTCGTCATGGCCGCCCTGGAGGCGGCCACCCAGCAAGCGCGCGTCCGCGCGCGAAGAGACCCTTTCGCGACCGCAGACGCGGTCGCACTGGGTGGCCGGGTCAAGCCTGGCCATGACGATATCGGAGCTAGACGTTTTCCTCCGCCTTCGGCTTCTTCGGCGGGGGTAGCGCCTTCGGGCGCAAGTCTTCGTCCGTCAGGAATTCGAACGCCAGCGCGTCCTTCTCGCGGTCGAGCAATATGCGCACCGTGCCGCCGTGTTTCAGTTTGCCGAACAGGATTTCGTCGGCCAGCGGTTTCTTGATGTTGTCCTGGATGACGCGGGCCAAGGGCCTCGCGCCGAACGCGTCGTCATAGCCTTTTTCGCCGAGCCAGCGCGCGGCGTCCGATGTGAGATCGAAGGTGATGTCGCGGTCGATGAGCTGGGCTTCCAGTTCCAGTACGAACTTCTCGACCACGCGGTCGATGGTGTCGCGGCCCAGTGCTGCAAATCCAATCGTCGCGTCCAACCGGTTGCGGAATTCGGGGGTGAACAGCTTTTTGATCGCTTCCTCGTCCTCGCCTTCCCGCTTGCCGCGGCCGAAACCGATGGATTCCTTGGCGGCGTCGGACGCACCGGCGTTCGTCGTCATGATCAGCACCACGTTGCGGAAATCGATCTTCTTGCCGTTGTGGTCGGTCAGCTTGCCGTGGTCCATCACCTGCAACAGGATGTTGAACAGATCGGGATGCGCCTTCTCGATCTCGTCCAGCAGCAGCACGCAATGCGGATGCTGGTCGACGCCGTCGGTCAAGAGGCCGCCCTGGTCGAAGCCGACATAGCCCGGCGGCGCGCCGATCAGCCGGCTCACCGTGTGGCGCTCCATGTATTCGCTCATGTCGAAGCGCAGCAGCTCCACGCCCATGATCGCGGCGAGCTGCTTGGCGACTTCGGTCTTGCCGACGCCGGTGGGACCGCTGAACAGATAGCAGCCGATCGGCTTCTCCGGCTGGCGCAGGCCCGCGCGCGCGAGCTTGATCGCGCTCGACAGCGCATGGATCGCCTTGTCCTGCCCATAGACCACGCGCTTGAGATCGTCTTCCAGGGTGCGCAACGCCTCGGCGTCGGTCTTCGACACGGATTTGGGAGGAATGCGCGCCATCTTGGCGATCACCTCTTCCACTTCCTTGACGCCGATCACTTTCTTGCGGCGCGATTCGGGCAGCAGCATCTGCGAGGCGCCGACCTCGTCGATCACGTCGATCGCCTTGTCGGGCAGCTTGCGGTCGTTGATGTATTTGGCCGACAGCTCCACCGCCGCCTTGATCGCGTCCGCGGTGTAGCGGACTTTGTGGAAATCCTCGTAATAGCTCTTGATGCCCTTGAGGATCTTGATCGCGTCGGGAACCGTGGGCTCGACCACGTCGATCTTCTGGAAGCGGCGCACCAGCGCGCGGTCCTTCTCGAAATACTGGCGGTATTCCTTGTAGGTGGTCGAGCCGATGCAGCGCAGCACGCCGGCCTGCAGCGCGGGCTTGAGCAGGTTAGACGCGTCCATCGCGCCGCCGCTCGTCGCGCCCGCGCCGATCACGGTGTGGATCTCATCGATGAACAGGATCGCGCCCTTGATCGCCTCCAGCTCCTTGACGACCGATTTGAGCCGCTCCTCGAAATCGCCGCGATAACGCGTGCCGGCGATCAGGGCGCCCATGTCGAGCGAATAGATCGTGGAGTTGACCAGTACCTCCGGCACTTCGCGCTTGACGATCTTGCGCGCGAGGCCTTCGGCGATCGCGGTCTTGCCGACGCCAGGATCGCCCACGAACAGCGGATTGTTCTTCTGGCGGCGGCACAGGATCTGGATGGTGCGGTCGACCTCGGCGTCGCGGCCGATCAACGGATCGATGCGCCCCGACTTGGCTTTCTCGTTGAGGTTCACGCAATAGGCTTCGAGCGCCTCGGTGCCCTGCTTGTTGGGCTTCTCCGCACCCTCCTCGTCCTCGTCGGCGCCGCGTACCGTCTTCTGCTGGCTCATGCCCGGGCGCTTGGCGATGCCGTGGCTGATGAAGCTCACGGCGTCGAGCCGGCTCATGTTCTGCTCTTGCAGGAAATAGAC
>DATNNS010000169.1:0-2599 GCA_035601715.1 Rhizomicrobium sp. | reverse complement strand
CATGCCGGCGATGATCGGCGGTTTCGGCAACTGGCTGGTGCCGCTGATGATCGGAGCGCCTGACATGGCGTTCCCGCGCATGAACAACATTTCCTTTTGGTTGCTGCCCTTTTCCTTCGCGCTGCTCTGCATGAGCATGTTTGTGGAAGGCGATTCCGGTGGTATCGGCGTGGGCGGCGGCTGGACGCTCTATGCGCCGCTCTCGACCTATGGCTCGCCCGGACCGGCGATGGACTTCGCCATCTTCTCGCTGCACATCGCGGGCGCCTCCTCGATCCTGGGCGCGATCAACTTCATCACCACCATCTTCAACATGCGTGCGCCGGGCATGACCCTGCACAAGATGCCGCTGTTCGTGTGGTCGATCCTGGTGACGGTGTTCCTGCTGCTTCTGTCGCTGCCGGTGCTGGCGGGCGCCATCACCATGCTGCTCACCGACCGCCATTTCGGCACCAGTTTCTTCAATGCGGCAGGCGGCGGCGATCCGATCCTCTACCAGCATCTGTTCTGGTTCTTCGGCCATCCGGAGGTCTACATCCTGATCCTTCCGGGCTTCGGCATGATCAGCCAGGTGATCTCGGCGTTCTCCAAGCGGCCGGTGTTCGGCTATCTCGGCATGGCCTATGCGATGGTCGCCATCGGTTTCATCGGCTTCATGGTCTGGGCGCACCACATGTACACGGTGGGCCTCAACGTCGATACCAAGGCCTACTTTGTATTCGCCACCATGGTCATCGCGGTGCCGACCGGCATCAAGGTGTTCTCCTGGATCGCGACGATGTGGGGCGGCTCGATCGAGTTCAAGACTCCGATGCTGTGGGCCGTCGGCTTCGTCTTCCTGTTCACGCTCGGCGGCGTCACCGGCGTCGTGCTGGCCAATGCCGGCGTCGACGTCTCGCTGCAGGATACCTATTACGTCGTGGCGCACTTCCACTATGTGCTGAGCCTGGGCGCCGTGTTCGCGATCTTCTCGGGCTTCTATTTCTGGTTCCCGAAATTCACCGGCTACATGTACAACGAGAGGCTCGGCAAGCTGCATTTCTGGATCACCTTCGTCGGCGTCAATACGGCGTTCTTCCCGCAGCATTTCCTGGGCCTTGCCGGAATGCCGCGCCGCATCGCCGTCTATCCGGACGCCTATGCCGACTGGAACTTCGTTTCCTCGATCGGCGCCTTCGTCGCGGGCGCCGGCGTGCTGTTGTTCCTGTTCATCCTGGCAGAAGCGTTCTGGCGCAAGCGCGTGGCGGGCGACAATCCGTGGGGCGTCGGCGCCACCACGCTCGAATGGACCCTGCCGTCGCCGCCGCCGTTCCACACCTACAACGAACTGCCGCGGATCACCTGATGGCGATTGCCGAAACATTCCTGCCGCATCAGCGCGTCGCCACCGTCGGCGATTTCTTCGCGCTCTTGAAGCCGCGCGTGATGTCGCTGGTGATCTTCACCGGGCTCGCCGGCATCGTCGTGGCGCCGGGGCATATCGATCCGATGACGGCCTTCACCGCGCTACTGTGCATCGCGGTCGCGGCCGGCGCGTCGGGCGCGCTCAACATGGCCTACGATTCCGACATCGACGCGCTGATGACGCGCACCGCGCGCCGCCCGATTCCGGCGGGACATATCGGGCGCGGCGAGGCGCTGGCGTTCGGCTGGTGGCTATCGGTCGCCTCGGTCGCGATGATGGGATTGTTCGTCAATTATCTGTCGGCGGCGCTGCTCGCCTTCACGATCTTCTTCTATGTCGGTGTGTACACGCTGTGGCTCAAGCGGCGCACGGCGCAGAACATCGTCATCGGCGGATTGTCCGGCGCACTGCCGCCGGCGATCGGCTGGGCCGCGGTCACCGGGCACCTGGCGCTGGCGCCTCTCGTGCTGGTGCTGATCACATTCCTGTGGACGCCGCCGCATTTCTGGGCGCTCGCGCTGTTCCGCTCCGACGATTATGCCCGCGCCGGCGTGCCGATGATGCCGGTGGTGCGCGGCAAGCCCGCGACGCGGCGGCTGATGCTCGTCTACACGCTTGCGCTGTTCCCCGCCGGCCTCGCGCCCGCCTTCATCGGGCTGGGCGGTCCGCTTTATCTGGCGGCCGCGGTCGCGTTCGGCGGCTGGATGATCGTCGATGCGATGCGGGTGCTGCGCGAAACCGATGAGGTGCGCGAGCCGGCGGCGAAGCGGATGTTCGCGGTCTCGATCTCCTATCTGTTCGCGCTGTTCGCCGCCCTGATCGTCGAGCGCCTTGCCGGCATCGCGCCGCTTGGCGTCCACCTCGCGGGAAGCTGGCTGTGAGCGCGATGGCCGATTGGGATCCAGTGCAGGACGCGCGCGAGCGCCGCAAGCGCAACATCGCGCTCGGCCTGGTGCTGTTCGGGCTGGTGGTGCTGTTCTTCGTGATGACGATGGTTCGGATGCAGGGCGAAGTCGCCAACTGGTTCTATTGAGAGGCGAGTAAGATGGCGCATGGCAACGTGAAACACGACTATCACCTGGTCGATCCGAGCGCGTGGCCTATCATCGGCTCCGTCGGCGCCTTCACTATGCTGATGGGCGCGATCTTCTGGATGAACGCGACCGCCACGAAGTTCTTCGGCCCGCTGGCGGG
>DATNNS010000168.1:0-3907 GCA_035601715.1 Rhizomicrobium sp. | reverse complement strand
CGCAGAAGCCGACCGGCACCGGCGCGGTCAAAAGCTATCGCTACGGGCTGTTTCGCCCCGGCGATTCCCGCTTCGTCATCGACCTCAACATGCCCGTGACGGCGGCGCAGCCGATGCTGCTGCCGCCCGATGGCGGCTACGGCTACCGCATCGTCCTCGATCTTTTCCCTACCACCCAAGCCAAATTCGACGACGCCGCCGGTTGGCCGGCCGACTTGCGCGCGCGGGAAGCCGCCGCGGAAACCATGGCGTCGTTGCCGCCGCCCAATCCGGCCGCGACGCCAATTCCGTCCGCCACGCCATCCGCCAGGAAGATCATCGTGCTCGACCCCGGCCACGGCGGCATCGATTCCGGCACGACCGGCGTGGACGGCTCGATGGAGAAGGACCTCGTGCTGGACGAGGGCAAGCGCCTCGCCAAATTGCTGCAGCGGCGCGGCTACACGGTCCACATGACGCGCGATACCGACATCTATATTCCGCTGCGTGAGCGGGTGAACATCTCGCGTGGCTACGATGCGGATCTCTTCATATCGCTGCACGCCGACTCCAATCCCGATCCGGGCGTCAGCGGCGCGTCGATCTACACGCTGTCCGAACACGGTTCCGACTCCGAAGCCGCCGCACTCGCCAAGCGCGAGAACCAGTCCGATATCATCGCCGGCGTCGATCTGACGGGGCAGGACGATTCCGTGTCTCACATCCTGATCGACCTCGCCCAGCGCGACACGATCAACCGCTCGGCGCGCTTCGCGGAAGCCGCGGTCGGAACCTTGTCCCTGGCAACGGACATTCTGCCGCGCACACCCCACCGCTCGGCCGGTTTTGCCGTCCTGAAGGCGCCGGACGTGCCGGCCGTACTGATCGAGCTGGGTTACCTGTCCAACATCCGCGACTGTGACCAGATGGGCACGGACCACTGGCGGGACGCCGTCGCTTCGGCTATTGCCAGCGCCGTCGACCGGCATTTTGCGCCCCAGCCAGCGCGGGAAATCGGGGCCGGGCCGCAAGCGGCGGAGTGACGGGCCGCCTTGCGGGCGTCATAATCGCCGGGCATCAAAGGTTTCCTCAGCAGGGCCGCAAAGCACAATGTTCCGGCGCATTCTTCTCTACAGCCTTCTCGGCATAGGCGGCCTGGTGATCGCAGGCGCCTTGGGTGTCGTCATCTACATCTATTCGCTGACGCGCGACCTGCCGAGTGTCGAGGCGCTGCAGAACTACCAGCCGCCGGTCACGACACGCGTCTATGCCGGCAACGGCACGGTGCTGGGCGAATATGCCCGGGAGCGGCGCATCTTCGTGCCCATCGCCTTTGTCCCGAAGCAGGTGATCAATGCGTTCACCTCGGCCGAAGACAAGAACTTCTTCAGCCATCCCGGCGTCGATCCCAGCGGCATCCTGCGCGCCGCCGGCAAGGACGTCATCAATGTAGTCGAGCACAAGCGGCTCGAGGGCGCCTCGACCATCACCCAGCAGGTCGCCAAGAACTTCCTGCTCAACAGCGAGCAGAAATTCTCCCGCAAGATCCGCGAGGCGATCCTGGCGGTGCGCATCGACGCGACCTATTCCAAGCAGAAGATTCTCGAGCTCTATCTGAACGAAATCTTCCTCGGCGAGAACTCGTATGGGGTCGGCGCCGCGGCGCTCAACTATTTCGGCAAGTCGCTCGATCAGCTCGACATCGCAGAATGCGCATTCCTCGCCGCCCTGCCCAAGGCGCCGAGCAATTACGATCCGCGCTACAACAAGGCGGCGGCGCTCGAACGGCGCAACTGGGTCATCGGCCAAATGGCCGAAAACGGCTACATCACGCATGACGAAGAGCAGGCCGCGATCGCCGAGCCGCTGGTCACGCAAACCCGTCCGCTCGGCAGCCAGGCCGAAGATGCCGACTACTTCGTCGAGGAAGTGCGCCGGCTGCTGTACGATAAATACGGCCAGAACGCGCTTTACGACGGCGGTCTGCAGGTGCGCGCCACGCTCGACACAAGGCTGCAGAATTTCGCCGTCAGCGCGCTGCGCACCGGCCTGGTGCGCTACGACCGCCGCCACGGCTGGCGCGGCGCGGTCAGCAACATCGCCATCGACGGCGACTGGAAAGACGCGCTCGCCAGCGCCGGCAACCAGTCGGGCATCGACACCTGGCGCATCGCCGTCGTGCTGGGTTATGGCGACGACAATTCCGTCCAAATCGGCCTCGACAATGGCGCGCGGGGAACCATTCTGTTCACGGAACTCGCTTGGGCGCGGCCTGAGATCAAGACGAGCGCGTCCGTCGGCGCATCGCCCACCACGCCCCAGCACGTCGTTCGTCCCGGCGACGTGATCTATGTCGAGCCCGTCGACAGCGCCGGCAATTACGGCCTGCGCCAGGTGCCCGAAGTGAACGGCGCCATCGTGGCGATGGATCCGCATACCGGTCGTGTCCTCGCGCTCTCCGGCGGCTTCAGCTTCGCGTCCAGCCAGTTCGACCGCGCGATGCAGGCGCAGCGCCAGCCCGGATCGTCGTTCAAGCCGTTCGTCTATGCCGCAGCCCTGGACAATGGCTTCACGCCGGTCAGCAAGATTCTCGACGCGCCGGTGTCCCTGCCGCAGGGGCCGGGCCTGCCGATGTGGACGCCCAAGAATTTCGAGAAGCATTTCCTGGGCGAGGCGACCTTGCGCCGCGGCATCGAACTGTCGCGCAACCTGATGACCATCCGGCTCGCTGCCGCCGTCGGCATGGACAAGGTGGTGCAATATCCCATCCGCTTCGGCGTCTACGACAAGCTGCCGCCCTATCTGTCCAACGCCATCGGCGCCTATGAGACAACGCTGATGCGCCTGACGACGGGCTATGCCGAATTCGTCAATGGCGGCAAAAAGATCAACGCGACGCTGATCGACCGCATCCAGGACCGTAACGGCACCGACATCTATCGTCACGATCCGCGCGACTGCCAGGGCTGCAACACGCCCATCTGGCACAATCAGGACGAGCCGCTGCTTCCCGATACGCGCGAGCAGATCATCGATCCGCGAACCGCCTATCAGATCGTCTCGCTGCTCGAAGGCGTGGTGCAATACGGCACCGGCGTCTCGGTCAAGGCGGTCGGCAAGCCGATCGCCGGCAAGACCGGCACGTCCAACGAGGCTAAGGACGTCTGGTTCGTCGGCTTCTCTCCGGATCTCACTTGCGGCGTGTTCGTGGGCTTCGACAATCCGCGCACGCTGGGCCGTGTCGAGCAGGGCGCTACGGTTGCGGCGCCCATCTTCCGCGACTTCATGGAAGGCGCGCTGGCCGACCAGCCGCCGACCCCGTTCCGCATTCCGCCCGGCATCGATCTCGTGTCAGTCGACCGTGTGACCGGCTCGCCGACCTCACCCGGCGATCCGCATGGTCTACTCGAAGCGTTCAAGGCCGGCAGCGAGCCCGGGCTGGCGGGCAATACTGCGCCGCTCGACGGCAACGCCAACAACAATCCCGCGAGCGACGTAAGCCAGGGAACTGGCGGCCTTTACTAGGCCAGGCGCGAGACTACGAGAATTTGAACGGCCGGCAATTGGCGTTCCCGCGGGCGAAGGGGTACCTTGTCTGTGCTCAGCTTGGGGAGATGCACCATGTCAAACAAAGTCGTGCGAAATTTCGTGGGGCTGCTGGCCTTCGCGGCCATGGCTGGAAGCGGCATGTCCGCGGCGGCGGCTGATACGTCGGCGCCGCATGTCAACACGGCGCTGCCGACGCCGGTCCAATATCCCGCAGCCGCCCAGGCCGCGGGCGAACAAGGAACCGTTGTCGTCCAGCTGTTCATCGATGGAACCGGAGCGCCGTCGCGCTACTCCGTCGTCAAGTCCAGCGGATTTCCCGATCTCGACTTGGCCGCTCTTGAGACGGCGATGAACTGGCACTATGTTCCGGCGCAGCGCG
>DATNNS010000167.1:0-2212 GCA_035601715.1 Rhizomicrobium sp. | reverse complement strand
ATCTCGCGAAGCTCTTTGATCTTGATGACCAGATCGTCGGGCCCCGTCCAGTCCGGATGGCGCGACGCGGAGCGCTGGTCCACGCCCTCCGGCAGGGCGCGCATGCGCGCGACCCGCGGATTGACCTTCTGTCCCAGCAGCATTCCGCCGCCGCCGGGCTTGGCGCCCTGGCCGATGACGATTTCGATGGCATCCGCCCGCCGCACGTCGTCCGGATTGAAGCCATAACGAGACGGCAGACATTGGTAAACCAGAATCTTCGACGAGGCGCGCTCCTCGGCAGTCATGCCGCCGTCACCGGTGGTGGTCGATGTGCCCACTTCGGTTGCGGCCCGTCCCAATGCATCCTTCACTCGTGCCGACAGTGCACCAAAACTCATGCCGGCGATGGTGATCGGAATGGCGAGTTCGACCGGCCGCGTCGCGAAGCGCGTGCCCAACAAAGTCTTGGTTACGCACCGCTCTCGATATCCTTCGAGAGGGTAGCGCGACAGCGAGGCGGCGAGAAACAGCAAGTCGTCGAAATTCGGCACGCGGCGCTTCGCGCCCAGCCCCCGGATTTCATACAGACCGCTGGCCGCGGCGCGCTGAATGTAGTCGATGGTCGATCGATCAAAGCCGGCCGATTCCTCGAGCTGTGGGCCCGTCATCGTCAATACTCCTGATTGGCATCGGCGTGCCAGTGATAGAGACTCTTCGCGGAAGCCACGCGCTTGAATTCCGCGGGATCGTGCGCAACGCCGGATTGCGCGAGCAAGCTCTTGACGGCGGCCCGATCGGTATCGGTCATGGGCTCGAAGCGAGCGTCGGCACCGAGCGAGCGCACCTTGCCGCGCACGTAGATCACCGCCTCGTACAATGAATCACCGAGCGCGTCCTCAGCGTCGCCGCAGATCACGATGCGCCCCGCCTGTGCCATGAAGGCAGAAAAACTGCCTACGCTGCCGCCCACCACGATGTCCGCGCCCTTGAGCGAAATTCCGCAGCGTAGAGACGCATCGCCGTCGATGATCAAAAGGCCTCCATGCGCGGAAGCGCCCGCGGCCATGGAGGCGAAGCCTCGGACGTGCACGCGGCCTGACATCATATTCTCCGCAGCGCCCGGACCGGCGTTGCCGTGCACCGTGACCGAGGCCTGCTTATTCATGCCCGCCACGTAGTAGCCGACATGCCCGTGAATCTGCACGTCGAGATCGGCATCGAGCCCGCAAGCAATGGAATGCGCGCCGTCGGGATTCTTTACCTGAATCTGCGCCACGCCTTCGCCGGCCGCCCGCTTGTGCAGAAAGAAATTCAAGTCCCGCAAGCTGTCCCTGGCGAGATCGAATTCGCGAAGCTTCGGCAACGGCTTCAAATTCGCCATGAATAGATCTCCTCCGGTTTGGGCTCGAACAGAGTTGCATGCGAAATGTGCGGCAGGTGAGCCAGGGAACGAAACTCCGAGGCGATGGCGACATAATCGTCGGTCTCGGCGACCACCGCCGGCTTGCAGGCGAACGCGTCGCGCACGATCAGCAGCTCAGTATCGGTGCCCATCAGAAAGGTGAAAAATCCGTCCAATTCGCTGAAGCCGCGCTGCACCGCCGTTTTCAAGTCGTCGCCTTCGCGCAGCCGCCACTCGAAGAAGCGGCACGCGGCCTCGGTGTCGTTGTCCGTCTCGAACTCGATACCGAGCGGCTCCAACCGCTTGCGCACCAGATGCGGATTGGACAGCGAGCCGTTGTGCACCAGGCAAAAGTCGCGGCCGGCCGTGAATGGATGCGCATGCGCCGGCGTGACGGCCGATTCGGTCGCCATTCGAGTGTGCCCGACCAGATGGGAGCCCTGCAGGGATTTGAAATGGTAACGCTCGGCAATATCCGCCGGAGCACCCACATCCTTATACAGATCGATCGACTGCCCCACCGACAGCACGGCGATCAGCGGCGCATTGCGCGCCAGCCATGCAGCGAGCTGATCCGGATCGGCCGCGCTGGTCAGCACCGCGTGATTGCCGCGCGAAGAGATCTCGTGCGCGTCGGCAAAGTCGGCCGCTATCTTCGCAAGCAATTCCGCCCAATCGACCGCATTCTGCCCGCTGTACAAACTGAGTTTGTGGCGCTGTTCCGACACCGGCGCGGAGTATACGGCCAGCCCCGCGGAATCCGGACCACGCTCGGTCATGCCCACCAACATCGGCACCATGAGCGCGCCGAGCTGAGCGCGAAGCCCA
>DATNNS010000166.1:0-3211 GCA_035601715.1 Rhizomicrobium sp. | reverse complement strand
GCGGCGAACCGCGCATGCGTCTTTGCTTCCGCTGCCGTGACCGCGGCCTGAATGCGTTGATGGTCCTGTTCGTTCATCACCAGCTACTCGATGCTCCGCCGCCGCCGAACGAACCGCCGCCGCCGGAAAATCCGCCCCCGCCAAAACCGCCGCCGCCGAAGCCGCCGCCTCCGAATCCCCCGCCACGCCCGAAGCCGCCCAGGAACAGCAGCGGCCACAGCCAGCGGCCGAAGATCAGCCAGATCACGATCAGAACGATGATCATGGGAAACCCGCCGCCGCCGTCGTCGTCACTGTTGCTCTGCGGCTGCGCCTGCTGGGACAGGACCTGATCGACGTCCTTGGTCTCCACGCCCAGCACTTGCAGGATCGCCGCCGCGCCGGCCAGTGCGCCGCCGTCGTAGTCGCCGCGGCGGAAGGCCGGCTTCATGATGTTTTCGGTGATGAGCTTGGACTGCGCGTCGGTCAGTTGGCCTTCCAGGCCATAGCCGGGATCGATGCGGACCGCGTGCTCGTTCGGCGCGATGGTCAGCAGAACGCCGTTGTCCTTGCCCTTTTGGCCGATGCCCCAATGGCGGCCCAGCTGATAGCCGTATTGATCGATGGAATTGCCCTGCAGCGATTTGACCGTGACGACGACGAGCTGGTCCGTCGTCTTCTGCTCCAGCGCGGCCGACATCGCGGTGAGCCGCGTCCGCGCGTCGGCGGACAGCACGCCGGCATTGTCGACGACGCGCCCTGTGAGCGCCGGAAATGTCGGGGCAGCGAGCGCCGCGCCGGCGAGAGCCAGCGCACCGGCCAGAACGCCGAGGAACGCGCGCGCCTTCGGAACCGGAACTGTCATCAGAACTGTACGTGCGGCGCCTGCTGGGCCTGCTCGCTGATGGTGAAGGTCTGCTTGGGCTTGGCGTCGGGATAGAAGATCGCGGCGATCCAGCGGCTCGGGATCGTGCGCAAGGTCGTGTTGTAGGTCTGCACCGCGTCGATGTAATCCTTGCGCGCCACTGCGATGCGGTTCTCTGTGCCTTCGAGCTGGGATTGCAGGATCAGGAAGTTCTGGTTCGATTTCAGGTCGGGATAATTCTCGCTCACCGCCAGCAGCCGGCCGAGCGAGCCGCTGAGTTGCGCCTGGCTCTGCTCGAACTGCTGAAAGGCCTGCGGGTTGGTGAGCACGTCGGCCGGCAGGTTCACGGTCGTCTGCGTCGCCTTGGCGCGCGCCTCGATCACCTGGGTCAGCACCGTCTTTTCCTGGTTGGCATAGCCTTTCACGGTCGCCACCAGATTGGGCACCAGATCGGCGCGGCGCTGATATTCGTTGAGCACCTGGCTCCAGGCCGCCTTCACCTGTTCGTCCTGGGTCGGCACCGTGTTGATGCCGCAGGCGGTAAGGCCGAACGCGACAAGCAGGACGGCGCCGGCGCGGGCGGCGATACGGGCAAGAGACATGGCAGTGGCTCCCAGCGAGGTGTGTTCGACGATCTTACATGGCTTGCTGCCGCGGCCATAACAAGTGCCGGACCGCAACACACTGGCCCGGCTTCATTTTCTCGCCGTCAGGATATCGTCCAGCAAGGCCGGCGCGCCGGCGATGCGCTGCAGATGCGGGTAGCGCAGGCCGCCGTGGTAGTTGAGCGCGACGGTACGATAGATGTCGCCGCGCTTGAGCAGCAGCTGGATCGGCGCCTTGTCCGTTTTTGCATTCTTGATCGCGTCCTTCAGCCCGTCGGAATCGTAGGCCACGCCGTTCACCGCGACGATCTCGCTGCCGACCGTCACGCCGGCATTGAAAGCGGGACCGTCCCACAACACATCCGTCACCGCGCCTTTGGAATCCGCGCTCAGGCCCAGCGAATAGGTGAGATCGGTGTTCTTGCGCACCTTCTCGTTCGACTTCGACAGATCCGAGGGTGTGTCGGTATAGACCAGCGCATAGCCGCCGCGCTTGAGCCCATCGAGAGGCGCCGCCGGCGCGATCGCGTCCAGCCGCGCGTGCAGGAACCCGGCCCAGTCATAGGGCACGACAGCATTCAGCGCCCGCACGATATCGTCGAATGTGTACGTGACGGTGACATAGCTGCCGTCGTTGATGCCGAAGAAGGCGCGGGCGAAATCGTCGAGCGATTTCTTGCCCCCGGAGAGCTGGCGGATCAGCGTGTCCGCGTCGAGCCAGATCAGCTCGCCCTCGACATAATAATCCTCACTCCTCTGCCAGCTGCGCCACGGGATCGGGCGGCGCATGGTGCTGATCGGATCGTTTGTGGTGTCCTCGAGCGGGCGCCATTGGCGCCCCGGCCGACCGTCGCTGTAGCCGGCGGCGGCCCCGGCAATCGCGTCGAGGCCCTGCTGCTTGTTCCAAAGCCCGGAACGCGCGGCCAGCACCGTGCCCCAATATTGCGTCTGGCCCTCATAGACCCACAGCAGGCTGTCGCGCATCGGCACGTTGAAGTTCGGCGTCCACAGATCGGCCGGGCGGCGGAACTTGCCGTTCCAGGAATGGGTGAATTCGTGGCTCAGCAGATCGCGCGACGCGCTCGTCTTGTCCCAATCCGTGAAATATTTCGGCGTCGTGCCGTCCTCGCTCGAGCGGTGATGCTCCAGCCCGATGCCGCCCAAGCGGTCGGAGAGCGAAAGCAGGAAATCGTAGTGATCGTAATGGTGCGAGCCGAACAGCCGGTAGGCCTGCTGCACGAGGTCGCGATGCGCCTGAAGCTGGGCCGGGCTGATCGCGAGATCCTCGGGCTGGTCGGCGACGATATCCATATGCACCGGCGTGTGGCCGGTCGGATCGAGATCGACGCGGCTGAAATATTTTCCCGCGAACAGCGGAGAATCGACCAGCGTGTTGAACGGCACCGGCTTGAAATTCGCCGCGCCCGCGGAAGCCGGCTCCAGAGCGGTGCCGAATTTCCAGCCGGTCGGCAGCTTCACGCTCGCCTGCACCATGATCTGGCGCGAGAAATAGCCGGCCGGATAGAGCGCCACCGAATCCCATTGCAGGTTCAGCATCTCCGCCGTCATCACCACGCGGCCTTCCTTGCTTTCGACCGCCGAGAGGAACTGGAAATCGAGATCGAGCGCGCGGGCGCCGTTCGGCACCGCGACATGGAACGCATAGACGTCGACCGGATCGCGAACCCAGGCGACTTTCGCCGCGCCGGCGTGGATCGCGAGTCCCGCGAGCTTGTCGATCGGTCCGGTGGGGCTGTGATTG
>DATNNS010000165.1:0-7275 GCA_035601715.1 Rhizomicrobium sp. | reverse complement strand
CTCGGCGCTCAGCGCCGCGCAATTCGCGCAATTCGCCGCAAACGGCATCGATACCATCGACGCGACCGACAATGCTCTCACGCTGTCACTGGCGCAGTTCAATGGCCTGGGCGCGGTGACCCTCACGCAGACCGATGTGATCACGCTGGCCGATCTTGGCGCCAATCTTGGCGCGTTGACGCCGGCTCAGATCGGCGCGCTGGCGGGCGAGGGAATCGACAGGATCGACGCCACCGACAACGTGCTCAGCCTGAGCGTGGCCCAGTTCCAGGCTCTGGGCAGCGTCCTGCTGACCGGCGCCGATACTGTGACGCTGGCGGATCAGGGTGCCACTCTGGACGCGCTGACGCCGACTCAGATCGGCGCGCTGGCGGGCGCAGGCATCGACAAGCTCGACGCCACCGACAACGTGATGTCGCTTTCCGTGGCGCAGTATCAGGCGCTTCATACGGTCCAGCTCACCGCCTCGGACAACGTCACGCTGTTCGACACCGGCGCCGATATTTCCGCTCTCTCGGCCGCGCAGATTGGCGCGTTGGCCGGTCACGGCATCGACACGATCGACGCGTCCAACAACGCGATAACCTTCACGCTGGCGAAGTATCACGCGCTGGGCGCCGTCCATCTGTCGCTTGACGACGTCGTTACCGTCAACGGAACGGCCAACACCGACCTCATCCAGGGTCAGGCCGGCGGTCAGATACTCAACGGCCAGGGCGGCGATGACGTGTTGTTCGGCCAGGACGGCAACGACACGCTGGACGGCGGCCTCGGCAACGACACGCTGAACGGTGGCAACGGTAACGACACCGTGGTTTACGGCGATGCGACGTCGGCAGTCGTCGTCAATCTCGCCGCGGGCACCGCAACGGGCGGAGCCGGCAGCGACCTGCTCACCAGCATCGAGAACGCGAAAGGCTCCGCCTACGCCGACACGCTGATCGGCAGCAGTGGCAGCAACGTGCTGTCAGGCGGCGACGGCAACGATATCCTGATCGGCGGGGGCGGCGCGGATCAGTTGACCGGTGGCACCGGCGCCGATCATTTCGTCTTCCAGAACGCGTCGGATTCCAACTATGGCGCCCACGATACGATCACCGATTTCAGTCACGCCCAGGGTGATCAGATCGACGTCAGCGCGATGGGAAACTTCACTTTCGTGACGGGGTTCACGCATCAGGCCGATCAGATCGAAGCGGTGAACGCCGGCGGCGGCGTCTACCATGTCTTTGGCGACATCAACGGCGATGGCACCGCCGATTTCGTCATTTACGTCCACAGCACGACCGCGCTGGTGGCCAGCGACTTCATCCTGTAATTATTGCGGCAGGCCCTTCGCGAAACGCGAGGGGCCTGTTCGTTTTGAGATGGCGGGCGCATACCGGCGTCAGGAAAACCATTGCGGCTCGAGAGGGCCGTGGAGCCACACGATCCAGAAGCCCAATGCGATGAACGGGCCGAACGGCAACGCCGAGGTGCGGCCAAAGCGCTGCCCCAAAGCGGCGGCGACGAGCACGAAGGCGAGACCGCTCATCGACGCCAGCAACAGGACCGAAACCAGTGACGGCCAGCCGAGCCAAAGCCCGGCCGCGCCGAACAGCTTGGCGTCGCCCAATCCGAGCCCATCGCGCTTGCGCAAATGGCGGTAGGCCAGCGAAATCCCAGCCAGCAGCGCGAAACCGGCCGCGCCGCCGATCAGATGCGCAACCAGTTCGCCGCGCATGAAGAACCAAGTCGTGGCCAATCCGCCGGCCGCGACCAGTGCCACCAGCCGGTCGTCCAGCCGCATCGTTCGCGCATCCATCGCCGCGAGCGCCAGCAACAGCCATCCCAGGCCGCAGGAAATGAAGAAGATCGCGCCCGTCGTCTGGCTCGCCGCCCACAGCACGACGGCCAACGCGCCCAACTCCATCGCCGGATAGAAATAGGAAATTCGCGCGCCGCACCCACGGCAGCGGCCGCGCTGGAGCAGCCAGCTTGCAAACGGGATCAGTTCGCGCGCGCCGAGAGTCTTGCCGCAAGACGGGCACGCGGATCGCCCGAACAAGACGGGTTGCCCTTCGGGCAGCCGGATCGCAAGCGTTCCCAGGAAACTGCCGATGAACGGGGCGGCTAACGCCATCGTCAAGACGCCCAGGAAATCCGGCGTCATCCCGTTCACGCTAGAGGCTTTCCCGGATGGGACGAGCCTTCACCGTCGCCGTTCGTTCGAGCTTGCCCCAGCCGACGACCGCGCCGCGGATCGCCGTCCAGATCGAGCGCACCACGACGTAATACATCAGCTGGCGATAGCCGAAACGCTGCAGCGGCAGCCACAGCAACAAGCGCCAGTTTTCGCGCTTTTCCATCAGAAATCCGAAGACCCCCGCCAACAGGTCGACGACAATGAACACGATATAATAGAGGCCGATCGTTCCGAGATCGCCGCCGGTGAACTCCGCGCCGTGCTCGAGATAAGCGAGCCCCTGCCAGGTGAGTTGCCATAACAACAGCAGATCGGCCACCGGCGCGAGCGCCGTAAGCAGGATCTGGAACATCCAGACCTGCGGCAGCGCGATGGTGCCGAGCGCGCCGTAGCGCGGATTGAACGTCATACTGCGGTATTTCCACAGGCATTGCAGCGTGCCGAAAGCCCAGCGGAAGCGCTGTTTGGCGAGGCCGCGCGCCTTGGTCGGCGCCTCCGTCCAGGCGACGGCCGAATTGTCGAAGCCCACATCGTAGCCCGCGCGCTGCACCGCGATGGTCAGGTCCTGGTCTTCCGCCATCGTGTCGGTGGGAAAGCCGCCGAGCTCCACCAGCACGCTGCGTCGCCAGGCGCCGACGGCACCCGGGATAACAGTCAGCGTGCCCAGCGCCGCGAGCGCGCGACGCTCCAGGTTCTGGGCGACGATATATTCCAGCGCTTGCCAGCGCGTGATCATATTGATGCGATTGCCGACCTTGGCATTGCCGGCCACCGCGCCGATCGACTCGTCCGCGAACCAGCGCACCAGCCGGGCAATCGTGTCATGGTCGAATTGCGTGTCGGCATCGAGCGCCACGACGACGCTGCCATGCGCCAGTGTCAGTCCGTAGTTGAGCGCGTTGGCTTTGCCGCCGTTCGCGACGCCGACGATGGAGACGCGCGGCTCGCTTGCGAAAGCCGCGTGCAAGACGTTCAGCGTATTGTCCTGTGAACCATCGTCCACCACGACGATTTCGAGGTCGCGATAGCTGCTGGTCAGGATTCCGTGCACCGTCGAGACGATGACGCGCTCCTCGTTGAAGGCGGGGATGATCACCGAGACGCGGGCCGGTTCATCCGTCGTCGGCATCTCGAATTGGGCGAGTTCCTTGCGCCGTCCCCATAGGCTCAGGCCGATCAGGAAGAACAGCCGCGATACGCCGAGCCATATCGCCATGATGAAGCAGACATAGAGAACGTGCCCTAGAAACGAGAGCGTCAGGAAGACAACACGGTCGGTGAGCAACGCCACTGTCGCGGGCAGCGGCGGCATCGCCTGCGCCGGCGTCAGCCCTGCCAGTTCCGACACCGGCACGAAGCGGTAGCCCTGGGCGCGCAATCTGTCGATCAGGATGGGCAAGGCGGCGACGGTCTCGGAGCGGTCGCCGCCGGCATCGTGCAGCAGGATGATATTGCGCGGCGAGTCGGCCTTGGCCTGGTGAACCTGGTCGAGCACGCGCTGCACGATGGTGTTGACGCCCGGGAGCGCCCAGTCCACCGGGTCGACATGCTCGCCCACGGTGATGTAGCCCAGATCCTGTGCGGTCTTGACCGGCACGATCTCGTCGTCGTCGGTCGGCTCGGCATCGCCCAGATAGGGCGGGCGGAACAGGCGCAGCGAACGTCCCGTTAGCGCCTCGAACAGCCGCTGCGTGGCATTGAGCTCCAGCGTGACGGCTTCCTGTGTCGTGTCGGCGAGATTGGGGTGGGTGAAGGTATGGTTGCCGACTTCATTGCCCTCATCCAGTTCGCGCTGGACGATGCCCGGATTGGCCTCGGCGTTTCCGCCGATGATGAAAAAGGTCCCCGGGACATGTTTGGCCTTGAGGATGTCCAGAATCGCCGGCGTCCATTCCGGATCGGGGCCGTCGTCGAAGCTCAAGGCCACGGTTTTGCTGTATGAGGCGCCGAACTGGCGGATCACGAAGCCGGTGGGAAGCTTGGCGTAGTTCTCATCATCGATGTCGCCGGTTTCGCGGTCGACCTCGAAATTGCGCAGGCCCGTGGTCGGCTCCGCATCAACGCGCAGCATCTCGCCTTGGCCTTCATAGTCGATGTCCTCGATGGTCGGGATCGTGTGCAGGCTCTGCGGCGCCGGCGTATTGTAAGGCTGGCCCATCACCGTCCAAATCGACGGATCCTCGCTGCCCAACCGCCACACCGCATAGCCTGCGGGGCGATAGGGATCGGCGGCATGAATTTCATTATAGGCCGTCACGCCGTCGAGAAACCAGACATCGTGTTTGGTCTGGTCGTCTTCGATGTAGGAGAAATGCGGATTGTTGGTGGCGTCGTCGAAATCGATAGTGGCGCTGGAATCGTTCGCCGCGACGATCGCCTCCTGGTAAGACAGGCTGTCGAAGTCGCTGCCGTTCCAGTCATAGGCGTAGCTGCCGATCGCGATGATCGTCCGGTTCGGCGCCAGGACCTTCATGCGCTTGTCGAGCAAATTCTCGTACCAGCTCTGGCCCGCGATGCTGCCGGGGGGGCTGGCGATGTAGTGCTCATCATAGGCCATCAGCATCGTGTAATCGACGATCCGCGCGAAGGCGGCGAAAGGCCAATCGTCGTCGTCGAATTGCGCGGTCTGGACGACGACCCAGCCGCGCGGATGGAACGCGGCGGTCAGTTCCCGCAGAAACGTTCCGAGGCTGCCATATGCGGATTGCGGAAGATTCTCGAAATCGACGGTGATGCCCTGCAGCTTGTGGGTGCCGACGAAACTCACAAGTCCATTCACGAGCGCGGTGCGCCGGTCGCGATCGGCCAGCAGCTTGGCGAGCCCGTCGCCGTCCCATTTGCCGAGCGTCGCATTCTGGACGGTGGGGATGATCGCGACATTGGCTTTGTTGCGCCGGATCAGCTGATAAATGCTCGGGCTGAAGCTGGTGTTCAGCGTGAGGCCGGGACCCTGCAGGTTGAGCCAAGTGGGCATTACCCAGTCGAGGCTGGGCAGGGCGGTCTTGAGGGAGTCCGGCGCCAGCGCGTCCCAGTTCGGAAAGAACGCGATCGACAGCGGACGGCCGGGCTGTGGTTCCAGCGCACGCAGCGCCAGAGGCGCATGCCGGGCGCGCTCGATCTTCTGCCAATGGGCGAGAGCCAGCTGCTCGCGTTTCTGGCGCACAGCGGCCGCCAGGTTGGCGGCGAATTTGAGCAGGCCGGGCGCGATGGCCTTCTTCTCGAGCTGCACGGCCGTCAACTCGCCGGGAAGTTTGACGCGCCCGACGTCGGGCACCATGACCAGGTTCGCCACGAACGCCGCGCCCAGGAGCACGCTGATCAACGCCGCGGTCCAGCCGATGAAAGACACCCGGGCCGCCCGCCGGCCGGTCGCATCGAAGAAGATGGGTCTGTTCACCATGGCCTTGACCTGAACCCCGCGCCCGACCGGCGATGGTAGTTTAGCGTAGCGATTTATGCGAAAGGAGTGGCATGCGCCAGACTGCAGCGCCATGGGCCGGGGCCGCCGCGATCGCAGGCATTATCGTGGCGGGGTTTGTCTTTTGTTTGGCAGCCGATCTCCCGGGCCATCTGTCCTACGATTCGGTCGTCCAGCTGCTCGAGGCCCGCACGGGCCAATACGCCAACTGGCATCCCGCCGTGATGTCCTGGCTTCTGGGGCTGGGCGACGCGGTGGTTCCCGGCACCAGCCTGTTCGTGGTCTTCGACGCACTGCTGTTCTTCGGCAGTCTGCTCGGCTTGCTGCTGATCCGGCCCCGGCCGCATTGGGCGGCCGCGGTGGTCGCCGTGGCCTGGATGCTCACGCCGCAAGTGCTGATCTACCAGGGAACGGTCTGGAAGGACGTGTTGTTCGCCGACGCGGCCATGGCGGGTTTCGTCTGTCTGGCGCTGGCGGGCGCCTATTGGCCGCGGCCGGGTCTTCGCGTCGTGCTGCTTGGGGCGGCTCTGCCGCTGTTCGCGCTGGCCGCACTGGCGCGGCAGAACGGCATCATCATCGTCGTCTTCGGTGCGCTGGCATTGGGCGTGATTGCGGCCCAGCAGGCGGCGGCGCAACCTTGGTGGCGCGCGATCTTATATGGTGGCGGCGGACTGCTGGCGGCCGCGGCGTTGGCGGGGCTGGCGCTGTTCGCGCTGGCGACCCGCACCGTGGGCGATTCCGGGCCCGCGGTGCAGCTGCAGCTGCTGCAGACCTATGACGTGATCGGCGCGGTCGCGCGCGATCCAACGCTGCCGCTCGACGCTATCCACGACGACGATCCGGCGCTGGAGAGGATCATCCGCACGGTCGGTGTGCGCGTCTGGTCGCCGGAGCGCAACGACACGCTGGGCGAAACCAAATCGCTGCAAATGGCGATCGAAGACGCCGATCCCGCCACCATGGCGGTGCAATGGCGCGATCTGATCCTGCATCATCCCTGGCTCTATCTGCGAGTGCGCGCCGAGATCTTTCGCTGGGTGTTTCTGACGCCCGACCTGAAGCAATGCCTGCCCTATGAGGTCGGCGTCGACGGACCGGCGGGCCCGATGGCCGCACTGGGTCTGACGGAGCGCTCCGATGCGCGCGATGTCGCGCTCGATCACTATGCGCGCATGTTCGTCGGGACGCCGGTGCTGTCGCACGCGTTCTTCGCGCTGCTGGCGCTGGTCGCGGCCTATATCTTGTTCCGCCGCCGGCGTGCGGCGGATGTCCCGATGGGATTTCTGCTGGTGTCCGCCTTCGCCGTGAGCGCAAGCTTCTTCGTGATCGGGATCGCCTGCGATTATCGCTATCTCTATTTCCTCGACGCCGCCGCGATGATCGCGGCGTTCTATCTCGCGCTCGACGCGCCGGGCGCATGGGAGACATTGCGGCGCCCGGTCTGGCAACGCCGCTGACGGCCGAAACGAAAACGGGCGCCCCAATGGAGCGCCCGTTACCGTGACGGTCGGGTTTTTAGATAAAGTTCGCGGTCGTGAAGCTTCCCGCCATCCCCGTGACATCGATAACGAGGTCCTGCCCGGCCTGGTATCCGGCGGTGCCGTTGAGGTCGACGATGAGGAAGGTGTGTCCGGCGAGGTTTCCGATGGTGGGATCGAACAGCACGGCGTGA
>DATNNS010000164.1:0-2461 GCA_035601715.1 Rhizomicrobium sp. | reverse complement strand
ACTCTCTTGCCGGTGGCATGGTGGATGGCGTTGGCGATCGCGCCCGCTGCCCCGACACAGGCCACTTCGCCGACCCCCTTCGCGCCGATGTCGCTGAAGATCAGATCGGGCGTATCGAGCAGCTCGACCTCCAAAGACCGCACGTCCGCATTCACGGGAATCTGGTATTCGGCGACATTGTTGTTCAAGAATCCACCGAAGCGCGGATCGACCTCGCTCGCTTCGGTCAAGGCGGCACCGATGCCCCAGACAAGCCCGCCCAGAAGCTGGCTTTCAGCCGTACGCCGGCTGAGCACGCGACCGCAATCGGCGACGGATAACATCCGCGTCACCCGAATCCTCGGCAAGAGTGGATCGACCTGCACTTCCACAAAATGCGCGATGTAGGAGAAGCTGACGTGGGTCGGGAATTCCGGCCCGGCAAACGCAACTTTCCCCAGAGCGGCCTGACGAAAGGCATCCGGCATCATGCCCGGGGCGGCACCGTTCGCCACGCCATCGACATGATCGACCCCCGCGCCGGCGAAGATATCGGCGACGCTCGCGCTTTCACCGTTCGGGAGGTGCAGGCGACCGCCGCGCAGGCGAGTAACGGTCGGATCCACGCCAGCGAAGGCGGCACGACCGCCCTGCACCGCCAGTTCGGCCAGGGTGCGTCGCAAACGCAGCGATGCTTTGGAGATGGGAATCGATATGGTGGCCGCGCCGGTAGCGCCGGAGGTCACGTGCTGCGGGGGTGCGGTCGTATCGCCGATGAGAAGCCGGAGCTTGCCCGCGGGCACGCCGAGTTCTTCTTCGGCGACGGCGGCAATCGCACTGCGAATGCCTTGTCCCATCTCATGCGCACCCACCGAGAGATCGACTTTTCCGTCGGCGTGCAGGCGAATGCGCGCGATGGCGGGCGTGATGTAGGCCGGATAGGCTCCCGCTGCGACGCCCCAGCCAACCAGGGTGCCGTCGCCCCGTTGCATGGATCGCGGAGCGCGCGTGCGCCGGCTCCATCCGAAGCGCTCGGCGCCGCGCTGCAGGCATCGGACCAGAGTGCGCGAGGAGAAGGGTTTGCCGCTGATCGGGTCGGTCTTGGCATCGTTCAGGATACGCAGCTCTACCGGATCCATGGCGAGCTTCTCGGCCAGTTCGTCGACTGCGCTCTCGAGTGCGAAAAACGACGCCATTTCCATGGGCGCGCGCATGAAGCCCGGTGTCTGGGTATCGAGCCGCACCAGCGTTGTGGCTCCGCGAAACGCCGGCCATCCATAGGTGCGTGAGGTTGTCTCCTCTCCGGTATAGGGCATCAGATCGAACCGCGAGGTTTGCGAGCGGACCAGGTGCAAGCCGCCGACGAACCGGCCGTCACGATCGGCGCCGATGCGGATACGATGCTCCGTCGCCGCGCGAAAGCTGGTGGCATGGAAAATCTGCGCTCGAGGCACGGTGAGTTTGACCGGCCGGCCGACACGCCGCGCCGCCACCGCGGCCAGAATGGTATGGGGCGAAATGGCGCCGCGCTGCCCGAATGCGCCGCCGATGTAGGGCGAAATCACGCGCACCTTATCCTCGGGAAGGCCAAGAGCGATGATGAGGCCCATCTTCATCGCTTGCGCCGCCTGCGTACCCTCGTGCACGATCAAGCCTCCATCGCGCCATTCGGCGACGGTGGACAGCATCTCCATCGGGTTGTGGTGCTGCGCGGCACTGTAATAGACGGCATCGACCGAGACCGGCGCCGCGTCGATCAACGGCACCGGGTCTCCTTTCACGAAATCGGGAAACCACGGGGTTGCCTTGGCCTGCACGACTTCGGTGCCGCCGGCGGCGGTCATTTCGACCGCGAAGGGTTGCTCATCGTAGGTGGCGCGAACGAGCGAGGCGGCCTCGCGCGCCGCTTCGGGCGTCTCGGCAACGCTCAAGGCGATGCATTCGCCGCGATACAGCACCTCCGGCGCCTGCATGGGGAAATGGCTCTGAATCGCCTGGCCGCCGGCAAAGGAGAATTCGACTTTCTGCAGCCGATCCATGCTGCGATAGGTGAGAACGGCCAGGACGCCCTTGACGCGCTCGGCCGTCGCCGTGTCGATCGCAGTAATTCGGGCCTTGCCGACCGTCGCCGCCACCGGCACCGCAAAGACGGTCCGCGCTGGCAGTCGGTCCGCCCCATATAAGGGCCTGCCCATCACCTTTTCGCGGCCGTCGACCCGCTGGGCGTTCGCTCCGATCCCTATGACGGCCATGATTTCAGCCTCTCGCCTTGGCGATCATGATGGCTTGCGTCACCGTGTTGATGCCGAGCGGCACGCGGAACCGGTTTTCAGAGGTCGTTTGTGCACCCTCGAAGGCCAGCACGCCAGCATGGTGCGCGGCCGCCTCGTCAAGTGGCTTACCCACGAGGCTTCGCTCGGCCTCCCGCGCGCGCCACGGAACGGTTGCCACTCCACCCAGTGCAATGTGCGCATCGCGTACC
>DATNNS010000163.1:0-3630 GCA_035601715.1 Rhizomicrobium sp. | reverse complement strand
AAAGCCGAGCTTCGCCGCCGCCGCCGCGGTCTGGCGCGCGTGGTTGGATTGCGTCGCGCCCTGCGTCACGATCGTGTCGGCGCCCTGGGCGCGCGCCTCGCCCATCAGGAATTCCAGCTTGCGGGTCTTGTTGCCGCCGCTCGACAGCCCCGTGCAGTCGTCGCGCTTGATCCACAGCCGCGGGCCGGCGCGATCCTTGGCGAGATGCCGCGACAGCCGCTCCATCGGTTCCAGCGGCGTCGGCAGATGCGCCAGGGTTACGCGGGGAAAGCGGGAGAAATGCATGGCCAGCTCCTGCGGCTCGGGCTCGTCGCAATGCCACCGCGCGGACCCGCGATCAAGAGCGGGATGAAACCTGCTTTGCGGGGTGGACGTCCAGCGTCGGGTCATCCTGCTGGCTGCCGTAATGGTGCGACCACACCTTGGTGAATTCCGCGCCGAGCAGGAATATCTGGGCCGAATAATAGACCCACAGCAACAACAGCACGAGGCTTCCGGCCGCGCCATAGGCCGAGCCGATCGCGGTGTGGCCGAGATAGAAGCCGAGCGCGGTCTGGCCGAGCTCGAACAGCGCCGCGGTGCCGAGCGCGCCGGCCGCCACGTCGCGCCAGAGCAGCGCCTTGTCGGGCAGCACCTTGTAGATCGCGGCGAACAGCAGCGCGATCAGGATGAAGGAGATCGCGAAATTGAGGGCGGCAGCGAACACGGAACCTATCGGAAGGACCAGCGCCACGCGGCCGCCGAGCGTGGTGATGGCCGCGGTGACGAGCACCGTCGCCACCAGCAGGAAGCCGAAGGCAAGCACCAGCGCCAGGCTCGCGGCGCGGTCGCGCACAATGCGAAACAGCAAGCTCCTGTGCGACGGCACCCGCCAGACCGCATTGAGCGCCGACTGCATCTCGCCGAACAGGCCGGACGCCGTGACCAGCAGGATGGCGACGCCGAGCAGGTTGGGCCAGAAGCCGCCGGTCGTCAGCAGCGTGTTGCGCAGCGCGGTATGGACGAGCTTGACGGCGTCTGGCCCCGCGGCGCGGGTCAGATAATATGTCAGCGCGCTGGTGGCCGCGTCAGGGCCGAAGACGAAGCCTGCGATCATCGCCGAGATATAGAGAGCAGGCGCCAGCGCCGTGACGGCATAGAACGCGATCGCCGCCCCACGCGACAGCGCTTCGTCGACGATGAAGGCCTCAAGGCCTTCCTTGAGCAATTTCCATAAAATGGCCGGCATGGATATCCCTCGCCAGGACAGAACGCGCGGGTGAGCGTGTGGGTTCAGGACATCACCTGTTCCTTGCGAGGCGGCGTTCACACCCGCGTCGGGAACGGGTTGCGTTCGATGAACTGTTTCTGGTGCCAGTAAGGATAAACGGGCGTGAGCTTGCTTGTGCGGTCCAGCGTCTTCATCTGCGCCGGCGTGAGATTCCAGCCGATCGCGCCGAGATTGTCCGTCAGCTGCTTTTCGTCGCGCGCGCCGATGACGACGGTGGAGACGGTCGGCCGCTGCAGCAGCCAGTTGAGGGCGATCTGCGGCACGGTCTTTCCGGTTTCCGCCGCCACCTCATCCAGCGCATCGACGACCTTGTAGAGATGCGCGTCGCTCACCTGCGGGCCGAAATCGGCCGTGGTATGTAGGCGGCTCACTTCGGGGAGCGGCACGCCGCGGCGGATTTTTCCGGTCAGGCGTCCCCAGCCGAGCGGCGACCACACCACCGCGCCCAGGCCCTGATCGAGACCGAGCGGCATCAGCTCCCATTCATAGTCGCGGCCGATCAGCGAATAATAAGTCTGGTTGGCGACATAGCGCGGCAGGCCGTAGCGGTCGGCGGTCGCCAGGGCTTTCATCAGATGCCAGCCGGAGAAATTCGACACCCCGATATAACCGATCTTGCCGGCGCGGATCAGCGCATCGAGCGTGGAGAGCGTTTCCTCCGGCGGCGTCTTCGCGTCGTAGCCGTGCAGCTGGAACAGATCGATGTGGTCGGTGCCCAGCCTCTTCAATGCCGCGTCCACCGCGCGCGTGAGATGGTAGCGCGACGAGCCGACGTCATTGGGGGCCTGGCCGGAGCGGAACGTCGCCTTGGTGGAAATCAGTACCTTGTCGCGACGGCCCTTGATCGCAGCGCCCAGAACCTCCTCTGCCGCGCCGGCGGAATAGATATCGGCGGAATCGAACATGGTCAGGCCATGCTCAAGACAGATGTCCACCAGACGCGTAGCCGCCGCGGCGTCCGTCGAGCCCCAGCCCGCCAGCCCGCCCTTACCGCCGAACGTGCCGGTGCCAAAGCTGAGAACCGGAACCGAAAATCCCGAACGTCCCAATTGGCGGTATTCCATGTGTGATTTCCTTCAATGGCTTTGACGCAAGCATGGATCAATTTCGCCGCCATTCAACCGTGCTTCGGGCGCGGGTATTGATCAAACCTCGGGCACTATCTGCTTGAGCCGGCCGCCGACGCGCACCGGATCGATGCGCGCGGCGAGGCCCTTGGTGCCGGTTTCCACGAACACCCCGCACAAGGTGGCCGGGCCCGTCGCCGGCGAGAAGCGCTGGGAGTTGAGCTTCCTGGTGAAGCGCTGCAAGGGCTCGAACTTGTCCATGCCGATGACGGAGTCGTAATCGCAGCAGGCCCCCGCGTCCGTCTGATAGGCGGTGCCGCCGGGCAGGATCTGTGCGTCGGCGGTCGGAACATGCTGATGCGTGCCGACGACGAGGCTGGCGCGGCCGTCGCAGAAGTGGCCCATCGCCATCTTCTCGCTCGTCGCCTCGGCATGGATGTCGATGACGATCGCATCGGCGCCCTCGCCGAGCGGACAGGCGTCCAGTTCCGCCTCGACCGCCGTGAACGGATTATCCTGCGGCTCCATGAAGACGCGTCCCAAGGGGCTCACCACCAGCACGCGCGCGCCGGTCCTGGTCTGATAGAGACCCGCGCCCTTGCCCGGCGTTCCCGGCGGCAGGTTGCGCGGGCGCAGCACGCGGTCTTCGTCGCCGATGAAGGAAAGGATCTCCTTCTGGTCGGACCAGTGATTGCCGGTGGTGATGCAGTCCACGCCCGTGGCGAAGAATTCGTTGGCGATGGCGCGCGTCAGCCCGAAGCCGCCGGCGGCGTTCTCGCCGTTGGCGATGACGAAATCGAGCTTGAGCGTCTCGATCAGCCGCGGCAGCTCCGCGCCGACCACGTCCCGCCCCGGTTTGCCGACGATATCGCCGATGAATAGAATGCGCATGGCGGTCTCATAGCATAGAGTGCGCGCGATGCAGGCAGGGAAATTGCTGGCACAGCTCGCGATGCAGTCCGTGATCACGCTTGCGGTGATGGGCGCGCTGCTGTTCTGGCCCGCGGGCAACTGGCGCTGGATGCAGGCCTGGGTGTTCCTCGCGATCTTCGCGGCCGGCTGTGTGCTGTTCGGCGCATTCCTGATACGGCGTGATCCAGGATTGCTCGCAGCGCGGCTGGGCGGCCCGGTGCAGAAGGGCCAGCCCCTGTGGGACAGGCTCTTCATGCTCGCCGCCGTTATCGGCTGGTGCGCATGGCTGGTGTTCATGGCGCTGGACGCGCAGCGCTGGCACGTCTCGGCCATGCCCGTCTGGCTCGAAGCGCTGGGTGGCATCCTGATCGCGGCCGGCTA
>DATNNS010000162.1:0-3243 GCA_035601715.1 Rhizomicrobium sp. | reverse complement strand
GCCGCGGCGTCCACAGCTCCAAACCGTCCGCCGTCAGCGTGACGCAGGCGAGCGAATTCGGCACCGTCTACACGCGCGATGAGATCGCGGCGCTCGCGGCTTGCGCGCACAAAAACGGCATGACGCTGCACATGGACGGCGCGCGCTTCGCCAACGCGCTGGCCCATCTGGGCTGCAAGCCCGCCGATATCACCTGGCGCGCCGGTGTCGATGCGATGTCGTTCGGCGCGACCAAGAACGGCGCGCTGATGGCCGAGGCCGTCCTGTTCTTCGACAGAAAACTGGTCCGTGATTTCGACTATCGCCGCAAGCGCGGCGGGCATCTGGTTTCCAAAATGCGTTTTCTCTCCGCCCAGCTGGAGGCCTATCTCGAAGACGGCCGCTGGCTCAAGACCGCGGCGCGCGCCAACGCGCTGGCGGCGCGGCTGGGCGACGGGCTGGCTAAAATTCCCGGTGCGGCACTTGCCTATCCGGTGCAGGCCAATGCCGTGCTGGCCTTGCTGCCCGATGCAACTGTCGCGCGACTGCGCGCGAAGGGCGCTGTTTTCTACGACTGGGCGCCGCCGGCGGGCGGCCGCACGCTGGTGCGGCTGGTATGCTCCTTCGCGACGCCGGAAGACGACGTGACGCGATTCCTGGAAGCGGCGAAGGGACCTTAGATCCGTCCCACAAGCGTGATCGTCGCGGATTGCGAGACCGAGTCCTTGGCCGTGTTGCTGCCGACGCCGCGCAGGTAGTCGTAGTTGAGCCCGATCGACCAGGCGCCCGTCGTGGTGGCGATGCTGGCGCCGGCGACGGCGTTGCCGCGCGCCGGATCGGGTCCGGTGATCGAGAATGCCGAGACCGGAGCAAGCTGGCCGCCGGTGCTGGGCTGCGTGCAGAAGCCCGTCGTGACCGTCGAGCAGACGAATTGCGCCTTCAGCTTGTCGGCGCCGTCCACGAAGTCGTAACGGTAGCCGAAGCGGCCTTCAGGCTGCAGATAGAAGTCGCCGAAATTCAGATCCTGGCGGATGTCGAGGCCCGCGAACGCGCGCAGCGACTGGTCATATTCCTGGGCCAGGCGCAGATCGAATGCGTCGTCGCCCTGGGTCGTGGTCTCGCCGTTGTTGGTTTCCGTGTAGCCTTCCTGGCGCATGGTCAGGGCGTCGAGGCTCACCTGCGGCATGATCACGGTGCCGCCCGCCGTCAGTGCGACGCCGGCGGTCACGCCGCCCGCGGCCATCGCGGCGGCACGCTTACCGTCGGCGACACGCGAGACGCCGCCGAAATCGAAATCGCGTGTGCCGTCGATATTGCCGTAGGCGACGCTGAGCTGGCTATCCAGGAAGAAACCCTTGCCGCGCCAGTCGGTGTAGCCGGTCAACATGTACCATTCCGACGTGGTCTTGGTGTCGCGCGGCGCCTTCTCGCTGGTGTCGCCCGAATAGAAGGTGAAGGCCGCACCGTAGCGGCCGCCGACGGGGCTGCCGCCGTCCATACCCAGCGCGAAGCCGAAGCCGGTGTCCTTGTAGCCGCCGGCCGTGACCTGGTTGCCGACGTTGAGGGTCTGCGTCAGTTCCTGGCCCCACAGCGTGGCCTCGCCGTCCTGGCCGGCATACATGCGAAGGGCGCGCTGGCGGGCGCCGACCGCGCCGGTTCCCTGATCGGTCAGCGAAATGGCAAGCGCGCGCTGCGAGCCCGTCACGTCAGGCGCGAAAGCGGAATAGACCTGCTGCGCCTGGGCCGCGCTGTTGACGCCACCGATGACCGCCGCGCCGAGCCCGGGATCGTTGGCGAGCGCAAAGTTCACCAGCGGGAACATCTGCTTGGCGTAACCGGTGAGCCCGAGCTGCCCGGCCGTTTTCGGTGTCAGGTTGAGGATCAGTTCGCTGTCGGTCGCGTCCAGCGGCTCGGCACCCGTGCAGATATCCGCGCTGCCTGCGACCTTGAAAGTGCACACGCTGCCGGTGAAGAGGAAGGGGATCTTGGAGTTGCCGGAGGTGCCGTCGATATCCTGCGCGATGGCGGGCTCGTCGGCGATCGTCAGCTGGCCGCCCGGCGCGTCCAGAAGCACGAACTGCGCGGGCTGGCCTTGCGCACCGCCGGTGACGAAGCTGCCGAACGAAACCTTCATGACGGCTTGCGCATCCAGCATGATCTGGCCGGCATTACCGTGCGGCAGCTCGACGACGGCGGTGCCGTCGAACTGGGAGCTGTTGGTGTTGAACGGCTCGGCCAGCGTCAGCCCGAGCGTGCCGCCATTGGCGACCGTCAGCGCGCTGACCGGCAGATTCGGCGTGGTCGAAGCGGCCTGATTGATCGTGCTGCCATCGTTGAGCAGCAGCAGCGATCCGTCGGGATTGACGGTGACGTCCACCAGGCCGAGGCCCTGTTCCTGCACCTTGCCGAGCACCTGGTCGGGCGAATTGGTGCCGCCGATTGTCAGCACGTCGTTTCCGCCCGGAGTCGAGCCGCCGAAATTGATGTTGCCGGTGACGGACGCGCCGGCAGAGGGGCTGGTCCCCACCACCGTCAGGGTATCGTCGAAGGCGCCGAGCAGGACTTCGCCGGTCACCGTGCCGCTGTTGGTGAACGTGATATTGCCCAGCGCATCTTCCAAATCGACCGCGCGCTGAACTTGCAGGCCATCCGTCAGCGTCGTGGCGCTGGCTTCGATCGTGCCGCTGTTGATGATGGTCTGAAGCGTGCCGGAAAGGTCGTGGATGGCATAGGCCTGCAGCGCCGCGCCAGTGAGCGTCGGGTCGGACGATTGCGCGCTTGCCGCGATCGTGCCGCTATTGGTGATCTGTGCCAACGATCCGTCGGTGTTCACCAGGATCGCGTTCACGACGACGGGGCCCGTGCCGGCGGCGGATGCCGAGATCGAGCCATTGGTCGTGCCGTTTCCAAAATTCGTGAGTTTCGGAACCGTCGCATAGTCGTCGATGAAGACGCCGGCGACCGAGATATTGGTCGCCGCCGCGGTCGTCGTCGCGCTCGCGCCGATCGAACCGGAATTGTAGATGCCGCCGTCAAGCATCACGTCGATCGTGGAACTGGCGCCGGCAAGCCTGAGCGCCGTGGTGCTGGAATTGACGTTCGGAACCGTTGCCGAGATCGTGCCGCGGTTGAGGAAGCTTTCGGTGTTGTCGAGATTATCGGGATCCGTCAGTTTGCCGATCTCGAGCTCCGTGGTGGCGCCCGTGGCCGGTGTGATCAGGACGGTGGGGGTGGTACCGGCCGACGAGAGCACGGCCGCCGCCT
>DATNNS010000161.1:0-10246 GCA_035601715.1 Rhizomicrobium sp. | reverse complement strand
TTCTGCATCATCAGGTGCGCTCGATGGTCGGCACGCTGAAGCTGGTCGGCGAAGGCAAATGGCAGGTCCGCGATGTGGCCCGTGCGCTCGAAGCCAAGGACCGCGCCGCATGCGGCACGGTCGCGCCGCCGGATGGGCTTTATCTGGTCGGCGTCGATTACTGAAGATCGACCAGCTCGACCAGGCCCGGGTCGATCGGCATTCCCAGGAAAATCTCGCCCACGCGCGCAAAGCGGTCCGGCGCGTCGGTGACGAGAAAGGCGTGCAATGGCTTTTTGCCGGACATATTCGCCAGACCCGCGTCGCGCAATTTGATCTCCACAGCGGACGCCGTGGTCGCGGCGCTATCGACCAGCAGGACATCGTCGCCCGCGATCTTGGCGATCACGCTCTTCAGCGCCGGGAAATGGGTGCAGCCGAGCACCAGGCATTTGGGGCGCGGCATGGTGGCGAGCAGCGGATCCAGATAGCGGCGCGCGACGGCCTCGGCGATCTCGCCCTCGACCAGACCTTCCTCGGCCAGTGGCACGAAAAGCGGGCACGCCTGCTGCACCACCGGAACGTCGCTGGCGCGCGCGCGGATCGCGCGGCGATAGGCGCCGCCTTTCACAGTGCCTTCGGTTGCGATGATCGCGATGGGGCCACCGGGTGCTGCGGCAAGCGCAGCCTGCGCCCCCGGCTCGATCACGCCGATCACGGGGATCGGCGCCAGCGCCGCTTCGAGCGCGGGCAGCGCCACGGCGGATGCCGTGTTGCAGGCGACGACGACGAGCTTGACGCCGCGCGCCGTCAGCGCGGCGGTCGCCTGCACCGCATAGCGCGTGACGGTGTCGCCGCTCTTGGTGCCGTAGGGCAGGCGCGCGGTATCGCCTAGATAGACGAAACGTTCGTTCGGCAGCCGCGCCATCAGCGCGCGCATGACCGTCAGCCCACCCATGCCGGAATCGAAGACGCCGATCGCCTGATCGCTCATTTCGGCGGATTGGCGAAATAGACGCGCAGGATTTCACCGTAGATGTCGGTGAGCTTGTGAACATCGGCGACGCTCGCGCATTCGTCGGCCTTGTGCATCGTGCCGCCCGGCAGACCGATCTCGGCGACGGGGCAGATATCCTTGATGAAGCGCGCATCCGAAGTGCCGCCGGTGGTCGACAGCGTCGGCGGCTCGTTGTTCTGGCGGGTCAGGACATCGCGCAGCAGATCGACGAACGGTCCCGGCTTGGTCAGGAACGCGACGCCGCTCACGATGCTTTCCAGCACGATCTCGGTTCCGGTTTCGCGCATCACATCGTCGGCAATGCGCGCGATGCGCGATTTCAGGCTCTCGGGCGTATGCAGGTCGTTGAAGCGGATATTGAAATGGGCGCGCGCCTCGGCCGGGATCACATTCGCCGCCGGATTGCCGACATCGACCGAAGTGAACGCCAGGGTCGAGGGATCGAAATGCGCCGTCCCATCGTCGAGCGGCTGCGAAAGCTTCCCGATCAGGCTGGCCAGCGCGGGAATCGGATTGTTGGCGGCGCGCGGATAGCCGACATGGCCTTGCGTGCCGGTGACGGTGACGCGCGTGCTCATCGAGCCGCGGCGGCCGATCTTGATGGTGTCGCCGGGCCGCGCGGTCGCCGTCGGCTCGCCCACGACGCAATGATCGATGCGTTCGCCGCGCTGCGTCAGCCACTCCAGCACGGCCTTGGTGCCGTTGGTGCCTATGCCTTCTTCGTCGCCGGTGATCAGCAGGCTGATCGAACCGTTCGGTTTTCCCTGCGCGAGGAATTTCGCCGCCGCCGCGACGAACGCCGCGATGGAGGATTTCATGTCGGCGGCGCCGCGGCCGTAGAGCACGCCGTCATGGATCTGCGCGTCGAAAGGCGCGTGACGCCAAAGTTTCGCATCACCCGGCGGCACGACGTCGGTGTGGCCGGCGTAGCAGAAGTGCGGCGCGGCGGTGCCGATGCGCGCGTAGAGGTTTTCGATGGCCACGCTGCCCGGCGCCTGCAGCCGCACGCGATGGCAGGTGAAGCCCAGCCGCTTGAGCGCGGCCTCGAGCACGGCGATGGCGCCGGCGTCTTCGGGCGTCACCGAGGGACAGCGGATCAAGTCTTGCGCGAGCGCGATGGGATCGACGGCGGGCATGCGGTTGCGGTTTAGGGCCGGGCTTCTCTATGGTCAAATCAAAGCAATTGCCGGAGGCGAAATCATGGCGGGACGTCTGGACGGCAAGGTCGCCGTGATCACCGGAGCTGCCAGCGGCATCGGCCGCGGCACGGTGGATTTGTTCGTCAAGGAAGGCGCGCGGGTGATCGCCGCCGACATCCAGGACGACAAGGGCGCGCGCATCGAAGATGAGCACAAGGGCATGGTCCACTACGTGCGCTGCGATGTCAGCCGCGAAGCCGACATCGCGGCGGCCGTGGGCGCGGCGAAGGCCATGTTCGGCCGGCTCGATTGCCTGTTCAACAATGCCGGCACCGGCGGCGCGATGGACCCGGCCGACGGCGTCACCGCGGAAGCCTTCGATGCCGTCATGCATCTGCATGTGCGCGCCGCGCTGCTGGGCATGAAATATGCCGTGCCGCTGATGAAGGCGGTGGGCGGCGGCGCGATCATCTCCACCGCTTCGGTGGCGGGATTGCAGGCGGGCTACGGTCCGGTTCTCTATTCCGTCGCCAAGGCCGCGATCATCCACATGACCAAGGTGACGGCGGCGCAGCTCGCGCAATACAACATCCGCGTCAACTGCATCTGCCCCGGCCTGATCGCGACCAACATCTTCGCGCAAGGATTGGGCATGCCCAGCCAGCTGGCCGAGACGCGGCTCGACGCGATCGCGGAGGCGGCGAAGAATTCCCAGCCGCTGCAGCGCGGCGGCCGGCCGCGCGACATCGCCGAAGGCGTGCTCTATTTCGCCAGCGACGGCGCCGACTGGGTGACGGGCCAGGCGCTCGCCATCGACGGCGGGCTCACGCTCGGGCCGCATGGCATGGCGCAGCTGTCGGCCTTCATGCCGATCATCCAGGCGCTGGGCGTCGACGCCGAAACGCTGGCGGCGATGACGGCGGGGCGGACTTAGGCCAGAGGGTCGGGGCCGAAGCGATTGTCGCCCGTCGTGCCGCGCAGGCAGTACAGCTCGACGAACGCCCACAGGGATATGATCGCGCCCGCGGCCCGCATGAGCCTGACGGGCACAGGCTCGAACTCCGCAGGCGGCGGCAGATGCTCCTGCGCCGCCCGCATCACGTCGCCGATGTGGGCGAGCATCTGCGGCATCTCCAGCAGCGCCGGCAACGATAGCCCGAAAGGCAAAACATAAAAGATCAAGATCCACCACGCGCCCTTGTCGCGGTCATGCAGCCGCTTGATGGCGACCGCGATGCTGATACAGACGAAGATCACGTAGAGCGCGCAGAAGATGACGGCGAAAACATGCGCCTGCGGCGTGGCCCAAACATCGGCGAATGTCATCTTGTGCTGGAAGGCGTCCGCGATCGCGGCGAATCCAACGGTGGCCGAGAACACGATTGCGACTAGGATCATGTGAACCAGCGAGACGAGCAGCAAGGCCCATTGCTTCGCGCGATTGATGCGGCCCGACAGGCCGAAAAGATAATGTGTCAAGGTCATCGGTCACCCCCTGCGTCAGTATCGCACAAAGCGTGGCAAGACGGAACCGCGCGCTAAGCGCGCTCAATCCCTCAGCAATTCGTTGATCGAGGTTTTGGCCCGCGTCTTTGCGTCGACGCGCTTGACGATCACCGCGCAATAGAGCGACGGCTTGTTGTCGCCTTGCGGCATCGCGCCCGCGACGACGACGGAATAGGGCGGCACGCGGCCATAGAAGATCTCGCCGGTGGCGCGGTCGACGATCTTGGTGGATTGGCCAAGATAGACGCCCATGGAGAGCACCGAGCCTTCGCCCACGATCACGCCCTCGGCGACTTCGGAGCGCGCGCCGATGAAGCAGTTGTCCTCCACGATGACGGGCGTCGCCTGCACCGGCTCGAGCACGCCGCCGATGCCAGCGCCGCCGGAGACGTGGCAGTTTTTTCCGATCTGGGCGCAGGAGCCGATCGTCGCCCAGGTATCGACCATCGTGTTGTCGCCGACATAAGCGCCGACATTCACGAAAGACGGCATCAGCACGACGCCTTTGCCGATATAGGCCGAATGACGCACCACCGCACCCGGCACGGCGCGGAAGCCGGCCGCGCGGAAACGGTTCTCGCCCCAGCCGGTGAATTTGGAGTCGACCTTGTCCCACCACTGCGCGCCGCCCGGCGCGCCTGCGATGGGCTTCATCTCGGTCAGGCGGAACGACAGCAGCACGGCTTTCTTCAGCCATTGGTGCACCTGCCATTCGCCGCCGATCTTTTCGGCGACGCGCGCCTCGCCGGCATCGAGCATCTGCAGGGCGTCGTTCACTGCGTCGCGGACCCTGCCCTTGGTCGCGGGCGTCAGCGCGTCGCGCTGCTCCCAGGCTTCATCGACAATGCCGGCAAGGGTCATGGCTCAGACTCGGATGCTGTGAAGGAATTGGGCGAGATCGTCCGTTTCATAATGGATGTGCCGGGCTTCCGCTACAGGATGGCCGGGGCCCTGTTTGGACCAGTCCGAACCATTGCGCACCCATACCGTCTTCAATCCGAGCGCATGGGCCTCGACGAGGTTGCGCGCAATGTCGTCGAACATCGCAGCGGCTGCACCTTGCGCGCCGCTCAGGGCGAGTGCGTGGACGTAAGCGCGCGCGTCGGGCTTGGGCTGGTATTGGATGGTGCGGATGTCCCAGATCGCGTCGAACAGATGGGACAGCGAAAGCTTCTCCAGCACGCGCGCGGCATGGTTGCGGCAGCCATTGGTGAAGACGAAGCGCTGGCCCGGCAGCCGCGCGAGGCCGCTTGCCATTCGCGGATCGGGCGCGAGCACGGCGAGGTCGATGTCGTGGACGAAGGCAAGATAATCCTCGGGCTCGATGTCGTGCGTCTTCATCAGGCCGTTCAGCGTCGTGCCATGCAGGCGGTAAAGCTCTTTCTGCAAGCGCCGCGCTTCGTCCATTTCGACGCCAAACAGCCGCGCCACATAGCGCGCCATACGCACGTCGATCTGGGCGAACAGATCGCAATGGGCGGGGTAGAGCGTGTTGTCGAGGTCGAAGATCCAGGTCCGCACATGTCCGAAATCTGGCCCGAGATCCGGCCCAAAATCCGGCCGCGCGTCGGCATCGCGTTGTGCTGCGTCAACCTTCATGTCCCGGAAAATGGGCGAAGTGCCGCCCTTTCGCAAGTTGCGGGCGGTTCGTCCGCCATTTGCTAACCAATCGCGTTTAACCGGCCTTAATGGAAGGTTGCCAGACTGGCGGCCAGGCCGGGGACACGCCATGGATCGCCGCAATACCGCCGCTCATCTGCCGCCGACGCTCGGGCGCGACGAGGTTCTGCGCATCCTGGAGGATCGCGGCCACGCCGCGCGCGAGGAATTGGCGGCGCGCAGCGATGCGGCGCCCGAGGCACTGTTTTTCCTCGCCACCGAAGGCCATCCCGAAGCGCGTCGCGCTGTCGCCGCCAATCCGGCCGCGCCGCCGCATGCCAACCGCCTTCTCGCCGACGATGCCGACGACGACGTGCGCGTCGAGCTCGCGCGCAAGATCGGCCGCCTGCTGCCCGATCTGCCCAAGGACACGAAGGAAAGGCTGCGCGCGCTCACGCTGGAAACGTTGGAGAAGCTTGCCAAGGATCAGCTGCCGCGCGTGCGCCAGGTCCTGGCCGAAGAGATCAAGATGCTCGATTGCGTGCCCAAGCGCGTGATCAAGCTGCTCGCCCGCGACGTCGAAAGCGTCTCGGCGCCGATCCTGGAATATTCGCCGCTGCTGTCCGATGCCGACCTCGTCGAGATCATCACGAACGCCCAGGCGCGCCATGCGCTCACCGCGATCGCCAAGCGCCGGCCGCTCGGCGCCAATGTCTCCGAAGCGATTGCGCTGGCGCTGGACGTCCCGTCGGTCGCCGAGCTGCTGTCCAATTCGAGCGCCAAGATCCGCCAGGGGACGCTCGACAAGATCATCGCCCATGCCGCCAAGGTGCGCGCCTGGCATCTGCCGCTGGTGATGCGGAGCGATCTGTCACAGCGCGCGCTGCGTCGCATCGCGGGCTTCGTCAGCGCCGCGCTGATCGAGAAGCTGTCGCAGCGTCACGGGCTCGATGCGGAAACCCGCCAGCAGCTCGCGCGCCAGATGCGCGCGCGCAGCGAGGCGGGCGATCTCGACGCGGGGCGCGACCCCACGGTCCTCACCGCGTCCGACATGGAAAACCTGTTCCAGGCGGGCCGGCTCGACGAGGCGTTCGTAGAGAGCGCCGCCGAGGCCGGGCGGCGCGATGCGGTGGTCGCGGCGCTGTCGCTTCTGGCGCGGGTTCCCGCCGATATCGTGCGGCGCATCGTCCAGTCCGGCGCGGCCAAGGCCGTGACGGCGCTGGTCTGGCGCGCGGGGCTCAACATGCGCGTCGCGTTCAAGATCCAGACTTTCGTGATGCATCTTCCGGCCAGCGAACTGCTGCCGGCGCGGGGCGGCGTCGGCTTCCCCATGAGCGAAGACGAGATGCGCTGGCATCTCAATTATTTCGAAGTAGACGCCTGAGGCGGGGCGAGCAGGCCCTTGCTGCCGATATGGGCGGCGTAGCCGGTCAGCCCCTTGGTGTTCGTCACGGCGAACCCGGCGGAGGCGAGTCCCGCGCCCGTGCATTTGTCGCGGCCATGGGTCTCGAACTCGATGTCGGTGGTGCAGAATTTGTCGGGGCCGCTGACCAGGACGTTGTGGCCGCTCTTTTCGGCGTGCAGCCAGATCTTGTCGTTGGCGAGCGGCGCGGTGATCGCCTTGGCGCAGGCGCCCGGCGCGATGCGCCACCAGCCGCGCGACAGCCAATCGCTGCCCTGCTTGAGCCCCAGCGCCGCCCAGATGTCCGCGTCGCCGTCGTTGCAGATGGAATAGCCAGCGGGAGCGGAGGCCTTCATCGCCTCGGTTTCCAGCGCGTCGAACAGATCGTCGATGCTCGCCTGTTCGGGCAGCTTCATGCGGGCGCGAAATTTCTTCAGCGCTTCGTCATAGGTCTTGTTGGCGCCGAGGCCGACTTTGTAGCCGGCGTCGGCCAGCAGCCGCGCGATGCCGAGCGCGCGCGCGACTTCCAGCGACGTGATGCGCGGCGATTCGGTCAGCGTCGTCGTCCACGAGCCCGCATTTTTGGCGTTGATCGGCGCGAACGACAGGAGATAGGCATTGTCCACCGTGCAGACTTGCGCGCCGAGCGGCGTGCGCAACTGGAAATCGGAATCCTTGACGCAATAATGCAGCGGTCCGCCCCAGACGTGCGACGGACCGGAATGGGCCTGCGAGGTGCGCGCGGCGAGGAAATAGAAACTGGCGGCCGGCGGCTGCGCTTTGGGCGTGGCGCAATTGCCCGGCGTGATCCGCGTCCAGCCTTGGGTGTAAGCCTGGGCGCCGACCTGGAAGCCAAGCGCGGCATAGAGCACATAGCTCGTCTGGTTGCACAGCGTCATCGCCGCCGATGCCGGCCCCGCGCCGAACACGACGCAGACCAACGCCGCCACTGCCAGACCGAGTTTGCGCGTCATTCCGCCGTGATCATCGTGCCGGCGCCGTGCTCGGTGAAAATTTCGAGCAGCAGCACATGGGGAATGCGGCCGTCGAGGATGACGGCGGCCGAGACGCCGGCAAGAACCGCATCGATGGCGGTCTCGATCTTGGGGATCATGCCGCCGGAGATCGTGCCGTCGGCGATCAGCGCGCGGGCCTCGGCGACGTTGAGATGCGCGATCAGCTTGCCGTCGCGGTCAAGCACGCCTTCCACGTCGGTGAGCAGGATCAGGCGCGCCGCGGACATCGCGCCGGCGACGGCGCCGGCCACCGTGTCGGCATTGATGTTGAAGGTCTCGCCCTTGTGGCCGACGCCGATCGGGGCGATCACCGGAATGAGGTCGGAGGCGATGATGGTGCGCAGCACTTCGGGATTGATCGCCTCCGGCTCGCCGACAAAGCCCAGATCCACCAGCTTGCGCTCGAGCGTGACGGGATCGAGCTTGTAGCGTTCGAGCTTGCGGGCGACGACCAGATTGCCGTCCTTGCCCGAGAGACCGACGGCGCGGCCGCCGGCCGCGTTGATGCCGCTGACGATCTCCTTGTTGATCGAGCCGGCCAGTACCATTTCGACGACCTTGACGGCCTCTTCGTCGGTGACGCGCAAGCCGTCGATGAAGCTCGACGGAATGGCGAGCTTCTTGAGCATCGCGCCGATCTGCGGGCCGCCGCCATGGACGACGACCGGATCGATGCCGGTCTGCTTCATCAGCACGATGTCCTGCGCGAACGACTGGGAGACGCCCTCGCCCATGGCATTGCCGCCATATTTCACGACGATGGTGCGGCCGTCATATTGCAGGATGTAAGGCAGGGCCTCGACCAGGACGCGCGCGGTCGAGCGCCAGCGCGCCAGCACGCGCAGGTTCCGGTCCAGGCCAGTGTCGTCCTGCAACGCCATGACGCGCCTTTAGAATTCCAAGGCTTATAACCCAAAGCCTAGCGCGCGGCCAGCGCGGCCAGATGTTCGCGCACGCTGTCGAGGCCTTCCTTGGTGAAGGAGGAGGTCGTCAGGATTTGCGGATAGGCCGCGATGCCCTTGGCTAGCGCCTCCGTGGTGCGGGCCAGCGCGACCTCGCGCTCCAGCGGCTTCAGCGCGTCGATCTTGGTCAGGATGACGATGTAGGAGACGGCGGCCTCATCGAGCGCCTTCATCGCCTCGCGGTCGCTGTCCATCACGCCGCGCCGCGCGTCGATCAGCAGCACGACGCGGCGCAGATTGGCGCGGCCGCGCAGGTAATCAAAGATCAGCCGCTGCCATTGCGCGGCCAGTTCCTTGGAGGCGCGGGCGTAACCATAGCCCGGCAGGTCGGCCAGCATCAGCGCGTGACCGAGGTCGAAGAAATTGATCTGCCGGGTGCGGCCCGGCGTGTTGGAGGTGCGCGCGAGGTGACCCCGCCCGGTCAGCGCATTGATCAGGCTCGACTTGCCGGCATTGGAGCGCCCGGCAAACGCGATCTCGGGGATCGCCGACGGCGGCATCGCCTCCATCGTCTCGGTGCCCGCCACGAATTCGCATTCGCCCGCGAACAGCTTGCGGGCGAATTCCGGATCAACGGCGTCGTCGTCGGGCATGAAGAATCACTCTCCCGCGTCCGCTTTCGGTTTCGGCGCGGCGAGCTTTTGCACGAATGCGGGGAGTTTGAGGTTGTTGAACAGGTGGATTTCCACGCCCTGGCGCCGCATGATGAAATATTGCTGCGAGATCGAGAGCAGGTTGCTCCACGCATAATAGATCACCAGCCCGACCGGGAATTGCGACAGCATCGCGGTGAAGATCAGCGGCATGAAGGCGAACATGCGCGCCTGCACCGGATCGGCGGGTGCGGGGTTCATCTTGGTCTGCAGCCACTGGGTCGTGCCCATCAGGATCGGCCAGGCGCCGATGGACAGGAACGCCAGAAAGGTCGGCAGATAGACGTGCGGATCGAACGGCAGCAGCCCGAACAGATTGAGCATCGACGTCGGATCGGGCGCCGACAGGTCGTGCACCCAGCCCCAGAACGGCGCGTGGCGCATCTCGATGGTGACGATCAGAACCTTGTAGAGCGAAAAGAACACCGGAATCTGGATCAGCACCGGCAGGCAACCCGAAACCGGGTTGACCTTTTCGCGCTTGTAGAGCTCCATCATCTCCTGTTGCTGGCGCACCTTGTCGTCGGCGAAGCGCGCTTTCAGCGCTTCCACCTGCGGCTGGAGCTTCTTCATCCGGCTCATCGACTTGAATTGCGTGTTGGCGAGCGGGAAGAACAGCATCCGGATCACGACGGTGAGCAGGATGATCGCGATGCCGAAATTGCCGGTGTAGCTGTAGAAAAAGTGCAGCAGCAGGAACATCGGGCGGGTGATGAAGAAGAACCAGCCCCAGTCGATGGCGTAGCGAAAACGCGGAATGTCGAGCCGCGTCTCGTAATCCTCGAGGATGTTGTAGAGCTTGGCGCCGGCGAACAGGCGCTGCGTCACGCTCACCGTGGCGCCCGGCGCGATGGTCTTGCCGTCCAGCCGATAGTTGGCCTGATAGGACTTGATGTCGCCGGACTTGGTCGCGCGATAGGCGCCGCTGAAGGCGTCGTTCTGCGGCGGGATGACGGCCGCCATCCAGTATTT
>DATNNS010000160.1:0-2736 GCA_035601715.1 Rhizomicrobium sp. | reverse complement strand
CTCCTGGAACTGTCGCGCCAACGACTGCGTCCCGCGCTGAGCGAGACCACGCACATCAATTGCCCGCGATGCAGCGGCATGGGCACGATACGCGGCGTCGAATCCATGTCGCTCGCGCTGTTGCGGTTGATCGGCGAAGAGGCGCGCAAGGAGCGGACCGGCCGGGTGATCGCCCAGGTTCCGGTCGATGTTGCGACCTATCTCATCAATGAAAAGCGCGAATGGCTGAGTCAGATCGAATCGCGCGATAAAGTGTCGCTCGTGATCGTGCCGAATCCGCACATGCAGACGCCGGCCTACACGCTGCGGCGCATCCGCGACGATGAAAAAGAGCTGCCGGAGAACACCACGGTCAGCTATCAGCTGGCCGACCAGCCCAGCCTCGATGACTCGAATATCGGCAATCGCGACAAGAAGCCGCAAGGCGACGTGCCGCTGGTCCCGAGCATCCTGCCGGCTTCGGCGGCGCCCATGATTCCCATGCCCGTACCCGAACCCACCCCCGAGCCGCCCCCGCCCGCCGCCGTGCCGCAGGCGGGTATATTCGTGCGTTTCTGGCGTTTTCTGTTCGGCAGCGGCGCAAGCGCCGCGCCCACGGCGGCCCCCTCTGCTCCCTCCACGCATACCCACCGCGATCGGCCCGCGCATCGCGATGCGCGCCAGGATCGATACCGCAGCGGAGGCGATCGGGATCGACCCCGCGATCGTGACCGCGGCGACCGAAATCGCGATACGAGGCGCGATGGACCGCGCGACCCGCGGCGTGATTCGCGGCGCGACGAGCGTCCGCGCGGCGATTCGGCGCCGCGCCGCGCCGACGGCGCCCCGCAGGCCGAACGCAGCGGCGGCGGACAGCGGCAGGAGGCGCCGCGTACCGACCCGGCGTCCCGCCCAGACCCGGCGTCTCGCCCGGACCCGGCGTCTCGCCCGGACCAATCCTCCCGCCCCGAGGAGGCTCAGCGGGCGGACCAACCCCCGCGTAGCGAGCAGCAGGCACGCGGCGGCGAGCCCCGTTCTGCGGATACAGGCCCGGGCGGCGAGCGCTCCGGCAGTGAGCGGGGCGAGCGCGGCGGCCGTAGCCGCCGGCGGCGCGGCCGCGGCAGGCGCGACGGGGGAGAGAGCCCCGCCAACGGCGGCGGCAGCCAGAGCTCCGGCCAGAGCATGAGCCCGGGCGACAGTGCTGCCGGCGGCAGTGAGCGGGCGCCGGCGGCGACGTCCGCCGAACCGGCCGCGCCAGCGGCTCCGGCCAGGGAATCTGCGCCGCCAACCCGCCTCCCCGAGGCGCCGGCAGCCAGCACCGGCACCGATAACAAGTACGTCGTGTGGTCTTCCGCTCCGGCCGATGCGCCACCACGCACCGGCCCGGACGACCGCTAGCCGCTACCCGCCTAAGGCAATCTGCGCGCGCTCGCCAGGCGCAGCGCGCGCAGACGCCAGTCCAGCGCCATGCTGGTACACAGCAAGGCCAAGGCAAGCCCGCGTAGGCAGGCCACCGCAATGGCGGTAATGCCGTTGATGCCGGGCACGGCGAGGACAACCGGCCGTATCGGGTGCCCCGGGGACCCAGAGCGCGCCCACAGCCAGCAGGCGGCGCCAAACCCCACCGCCGCGGCCACATAGATCGCCACCCATGCTCGACGCTCCGCGGACCGCAATGGCCGCGATGGCACGGGTGTGTCCCGGCCCCTGCGCAAGCCATACCAGACCAGCCCGATCACGACGATCAATCCGAGCAGCGAACTGCCGTCCTGCATGAGTTGGACTCCGGCCACGTGATGCCTCCCGATGTCGACCACCGGATCTTCAAGCCACGGAATCATGCGAATTCCGCGCGCGTTTTCGTGGGTAAACGCGTCCCATACGAGGTGAGTCACCGCTCCGGCCAGCACCCCGGATGCCGCTAGAATCCATTGACGGCCATCATGGATATGCGCCCGCGAGGAAAAGGGGCGCCATCGCGCATAGGCTCCCTCGGGCAGCACTTCCAGCATCGGGGTTTTGAGCAGGTACTGGAACACCCAGTAGGTGGTCATGCCCACCGGCAGGCAAAAGGTCAGCAAAGCCGTGACGCTGTGCGTCTCGAAACGATACACCCTCCAGGGGAAGAACAGGCCGAAGTCAGGCACCATGGCGCCGATGACGGCCGCGGAAAGCAACCGCCAGCGGGCCAAAAGCCGCGAGAAAGGCAGCACCACCGCGGCGTGGGATATGGTAAACGGCATCAATAAGCCTTGGCTGTCATCTCGATGTCATCTTCGTGTCACATTACAGATCTATAAACTGGAGGTTGCGTCTCAGCCTTTACCCGGGGTACAGCATGTCGAATATCGATGCGATCAATCAAGCGCCCCCGCGAATGGAGCATAAGGCGACAGCGTCCACGCTGATCAGCCAAAAATCCAACCCCTGGTTCAACGTCCTCGCGGGAGTGGTGGTGGTCGCCGGCGTCATCTATGCCGGGGTCCATCTGGCAAGCGACCTATCCGTGGTGCGCGATACCCGCGCCTATCCCTACATCTTGCTGGGCATTGCACTGTTGATCGCCTTGGGATTCGAGTTCGTCAATGGCTTCCACGACACCGCGAACGCGGTGGCGACGGTAATCTACACGAATTCCATGTCGCCCAATCTGGCCGTGGTCTGGTCCGGTACTTTCAATTTCCTGGGCGTGCTGTTCTCCACGGGCGCCGTCGCCTTCGGCATCGTTTCGCTGCTGCCGGTCGAACTGATCCTGCA
>DATNNS010000159.1:0-2168 GCA_035601715.1 Rhizomicrobium sp. | reverse complement strand
TCCAGTTTGGCCGTTTTTTTCGCGCTGGGGGCGCCGCCGCGTTTATGGTGCCGGACAAGTTGCGCTCCCTGTTCGAGGTGGGGACGACGCCGGCGGCCGCGTGAACTGGATTTACTACAAGCCGATCATGCGCGGCCTATGCACCATGCACGAATTGCGCACCGTCTATACGCTCGACGATTTGATGGATTTTCACGACGCGATAGACGAGTGGGACGAAGCCCACCAGCCGCGGACCTGATGCCATGCTAATTGACGAATACCTTGTCAAGCTCGGCGTGGTGGGCGACACCGCGAGCGCGACCAAATACCGCGAGCAACTCGTCGCGATCGGATCGACCGCCACCGCGGTGGTCGGCATGATCACCGGCGCCATCGGGGCGGTGGGCGCCTATTTCGCCGCCGCCGTGGGCGATCTCGACGACCTGGGCGACATGGCGAAAAATACGGATACGTCTGTCGCCTTCATTCAGGAGATGGGATACGCCGCGTCGCAGATGGGCTCGTCGACCGAGGCGGCGCGCAGCTCGATACAGGGACTTTCGCGCGTGATGGGCGAAGCCGCAAACGGCGTCGGCCGCGGCGCAAAAATGTTCCAGAAGTTCGGTATCAGCGTTAAGAACGCAGACGGCACCATGCGCGATATGGGCGACGTCATCGGCCAGATACAGGGAAAGATGCAGCACATGAACGCGCAGCAACAGACCGCGTTCCTGTCGCGCCTTGGCATTGATGCGAGCATGCGGCAAGTGCTGTCGATGACCAGCGACGAGTTCGGCAAGCTGATTGACCAGGCGAGGGAATGGGGCGTCAATAGCGACGAGCAGGCCGATGCCGCGAGCACGATCAATAACCGGTTCAAAGACCTTAAATTCGGTCTGCAACAGTTCCGCACGATGATCGGGCTATCGCTTATCCCGACCATGGACCGGCTGATAGGCGGATTCAAAGAGTGGTTCACGGCCAATCGCGTGCTCGTCCAGGACGGGCTCATGCGCCTCTTTAGCGTGGCCGGCTATGTGATTCAGGTTATCAGCAACTTCGTTACCTTCGTCGATACGCTGGTGAAAAGCACCATCGGCTGGAAGAACGCAATTTTGCTGCTCGCGGCCGCCTGGGCAATCTGGAATCGCGCGATGCTGCTTAATCCGGTGACGTGGATCGTCGCCGCAATCGTCGGCCTGCTGCTGCTGATAGACGACCTGATGGGATACATGGAGGGCAAGGATTCACTGCTAGGCGCCTTCTGGGGGCCGTTCCTCGACTACACGCGCGACGCCTGGGAGACGATGAAGCAACTAGGCGGGGCATTCGCGGACCTCTATCAGGCGGCAAAACCGGTGCTCGATTACTTCGCCGCGACGATGGGCGATAGCATCAAGGCCGGCTTCGATATCATCCTCGCCTCCTGGCAATTGGTGTTTGGTCAACTGCTCGACGGCATGAAAATGCTCACCGCGATTTTCCGCGGCGACCTGTCGGGCTTCGTCGATGCCTGGGTGTCATCGCTGACGCGGATAAAGACGTTCGCGGAGGCGGTTTTTGGCGCGATCGCCGGGCTCATTGACAATACGCTCGGGCGCGCGGGCGCCTTCATTGGCACGCTGGTGCAGGGCGGCGGCATCGGCGCCGCATTCAAGGCCGCGACGACCGCCGTAGGCGCCGCCAGCGCCGGCGCGCAGACGCCGGCCGCCCTGGGGCCGCCATCATTCGCGGCGGGCGGCGCAGCGCCCGCAACGGGGGCGCCGACCGCGGCCGCCACGGGCGCCGGCGGATCGAGCCTGACGCAGCACGTCGATATCAACATTCAGAGCACGGACCCGGCGGCCGCCGGCCGCGAGGCGGCGCGCGCGCTGACGGATACGGCCCGCCGCTCGGTCGCCACGACCGCGCCAACGGTTGTGCAATAGGGGGCCGCCGTGGACGTTTACGTGATCTCCCGCGCGATCGGGACGGTTCGGCTCGACCAGACCACGCGCGAATCGCACGACAGCACATTGCGGGTCACGGATAACCCGATCGAATCGGGCGCCGTGATAGCCGATCATGCGGTGCTCGAAGGCCGCAAGTTGATGGTGCAGGGAAAAATGGTGGACTGGCTGGCGTCCGGCGTGAATATCGCGCCGACCGATAGCACCTTCCCGCGCGTGGGGCCCGACTTCCTGAAT
>DATNNS010000158.1:0-5162 GCA_035601715.1 Rhizomicrobium sp. | reverse complement strand
CATTGACGGCGGCGTCCGCATTGGCGCTTTCGTCGTAGGGGGTGGGCAGCGGCGTCTGCAGCTCCGCCAGCGATGAAATGCTGGTCACTTTGGGCGCGCCAAGGGCTGGCGCGAAAGCCACAGTCGCGGCCAAGGCTGCCGCCATGAACAGAAAAGGCCTCTTGCGCATGGGGTCGGGCTCCGGTGAAAGCGCAATTCCGGTTGCTCCGGCGCCGCGCCCGGGGGAACCTAGTCCCTGGAGCGCGAGTCCGGCAATCCTTGGGGATGTGATGTACAAAGTCGTGATCGGCGTCGCCGCCGCAATCCTGGCCGTGGTGGCCATCGTTCTGTTCCGCACGCTGACGCTCGCGGCGCCCCCGGCCAAGCACAGCGTCGTGCCGGCCACCGTCGATTCGCGCGGCGTGGCGCAGCATCTGGCGCAGGCGGTGCGGTTCGAGACGGTCTCCTACGGCGCCGGTGCGCATGAAGCGGAGAAATTCGCGGCGCTCGAGGCGATGCGCGGCTGGATGGAAAAGACCTATCCGCACTTCCACAAGGCCGCGACGCGCGAGATCATGGACCATTCGCTGCTGTTCACCTGGAAAGGCAAGAACGCGGCCCTCAAGCCGATCCTGCTGATGGCGCATATGGACGTGGTGCCGGTGGTGCCGGGCACGGAGAAGGACTGGTCGCATGCGCCGTTCTCCGGCGATGTCGCGGGCGGCTACGTGTGGGGGCGCGGCGCGATCGACGACAAGGGTTGCCTGATCACGATCCTCGAAGCGGCCGACAGGCTGGCGGCGAAAGGTTTCGCGCCCGAGCGCACCGTCATGTTCGCCTTCGGGCAAGACGAAGAAGTCGGCGGCAGCAAAGGCAACGCCAAGGTCGCGCAGGCGCTGGCCGCGCGCGGCGTGCATTTCGCCTGGGTGCTGGACGAGGGCGGAGTGATCGCCAACGAGCCGTTTCCCGGCGCCAACCGTCCCATCGCCTTCGTCGCCGTCGGCGAGAAGGGCTATCTGAGCCTGCTGCTGGTGGCGCATGGCCAGGGCGGCCATTCCTCGCGGCCGACCAACGACATGGCGATCGCGCGGCTGTCGCAAGCGGTGCTCGCGGTGGTCGATCATCCCTTCGCCTCGGGTCTCGACAGCGTGCAGCGCGACAAGCTTGCGATCATTGCGCCGACCGTGCCGTTCTGGCCGCGGCTGCTGCTCGCCAATCTGTGGCTTACCAGCCCCCTCGTCACCAATCTGATGGAAGACACGCCCGACAGCGCGGCGCGGCTGCACACCACCATCGCGCCGACGCTGATCTCGGGCGGCGTGAAGGACAACGTGCTGCCGCCGCAGGCGAGCGCCACGATCAATTTTCGCCTGCATCCGCGCGACACCGTCGAAAGCGTGATCGAGCATGTGCGCAAGGCGATCAACGATCCGAAAGTGAGCGTGACGGCGCTATCCGAGACGCAGACCGAGGCGTCGAAGATCGCCGATCTGAACAGCACGGACGGACAGTTCCTCGTCCGCCAGATCCAGGATTCCTTCGGCAACATTCCGGTGGCACCCGACACCACCACCGGCGCCACCGATTCGCGCCACTATCTGCCGATCGCCGACCAGGTGTTCCGCCTCGATCCGTTCCACTTCGGCGTCGACGATCTCGGCCGCGTCCATGGCACCAACGAGCGTCTTGCCATCGGCGATCTCGGACCGGCCGTGGCGTTCTATATGCGGCTGATGGAGAACGTGAAGTGAGGCGCACCCGCCCCTTGTGGGCGGGTCGAAATTTGCGTAACGCAAATTTCGGGAGGGGGACGGTCTCGACACCGACCTCCGCCCTGAAAAATCCTTCGGATTTTTCGACGCTCCCACAAGGGGAGGGTAGGTTCTTCTGGCCGCGAAATGCTCTATCCTGCCGCCCAAGAACATAGGGGGAGATTTCCATGAAGCGGCTTCTTCTTGCGGCCGGCGCGGCGGCGCTGGGCGCATTGGTCAGTCCCGTGCTTGCGGCCGACGCCGGCGCGCCCGAAGCGGGCATGTGGGATCTGCGCGATCTTTATCCGACGCCCGCGGCATGGTCGGCGGAGCATGACAAGCTCAAAGCCGAGGCCGACACGCTCGATCGCTACAAGGGCACGCTCGGCAAGAGCGCCAAGTCGATGCTGACCGCGCTCGACGCGATCAGCATGGTGCGCAAGGAAACGGCGCGGCTCGGCGTCTACGCGTCGCTCAAGGGCGACGAAGATGTTCGCGTGGCGGAGAACCAGGAGCGGCTGTCCTCGGCCCAGGCGCTGGGCACGATTGAGGGCGAGAAGACCGCCTGGCTCGCGCCGGAAATCATCGCCATCGGCTCCAAGAAGGTTCTGGCGTTCGAGGCGCAATCTCCGGAACTGAAAAAGCGCTTCGCCTTCTTCCTCGACAACACGCTGCGCTATGCGCCGCACACGCTCAGTCAGGAATCCGAAGGCGTGATGGCGGCGACGGGCGATTTGCTCGGTCAGCCCGACGCGATCTACAGCCAGCTTGCCAATGGCGAGCTGCCGCGCCCGACGGTGACGCTGTCCGACGGCTCGAAGGTCGCGCTCGACCAGGCCGCCTACAGCAAATACCGCACCGCTTCCAATCGCGACGACCGCAAGAAGGTGTTCGACGCGTTCTGGCCGAGCTTCACGGCGTTCCAGGGCACGTTCGGCGCCACGCTGACGACGCAGGTGATGGGCGAGGTGTTCGACGCCAAGGTGCGGCACTTCCCGGATTCGCTGGCCGACGCGACGTTCGCCGACAACATGCCGGAGGCGGTCTATCGCCAGCTGGTTGCGGAAGCGAACAAGAACCTGCCGACGCTCTACCGCTATCTCGCGCTGCGCAAGAAGGCGCTCGGCATCAAGGACGATCTGCACTATTACGATCTCTACGTGCCGATCTTCGATCTGCCCAACCCGCCGAAATTCTCGGTGGCGGATTCCGAGAAGATCGCGCTCGACGTCGACGCCATCTACGGACCGGAATATGTCGCGTTCCTCAAGAAGGGCTTCGCGGGCGACTGGATGAACGTCTATCCCCATCCGGGCAAGGCCAACGGCGCCTATATGAACGGCTCGGCCTATGACGTGCATCCCTATCTGCTGTTCAACAATTCCGACGATTACGAGTCGCTGTCGACCTTCGTGCATGAGTGGGGCCATGCCATCCACACGCAGCTCGACGACGAGACGCAGCCGTTCGAGACCTCGAACTATTCCACCTTCATCGCCGAAACGGCCTCCATCGGCAACGAGATGCTGCTCAACGACTACATGGTGGCGCATGCCAAGAACGACGCCGAGAAGGAATACTATCTCGGCCAGGGCCTGGAGCTGATCCGCACCACTTTCTTCCGCCAGACGATGTTCGCCGAGTTCCAGCTCGCGCTGCATGAGGAGATCGAGAAGGGCAATTCGCTCACCGGCGACAAGATGACCAGCATCTATTGCGGGCTGCTGAAGAAATACTACGGCGATGCGCAGGGCGCGATGAAGGTCGACCCCGCCTATTGCGTGGAATGGGCGTTCATTCCGCATTTCTATTACGGCTTCTACGTCTATCAATATGCGACCTCGATGGCGGGCGCGGCCCAGTTCGCCGACGCGATCGAGACCGAAGGCGCGCCGGCGCGCGACCGCTACATTGCGATGCTGAAGGCTGGCGGCTCGGACTATCCCTACACGCTCTACAAGAAAGCCGGCTTGGACATGGCCTCGCCCGCGCCCTACGAGGCGCTGGTCGCGCGCATGAACAAGATCATGGACCAGATCGACGCCATCGAGGCGAAGAAGAGGTAATCGATCCTCCGGTCGGGGAGGGTAATCGGAGGAAACTGACCATGCTTCGCAAAGCCCTTTTTCTGGTCGCCGCTCTCGGCGCGGCGCCCGCGCTCGCGCAGCCTGCCGCCGCGCCACTCGCCACGCCGCCTGCCGATGCGAAGGTGTGGACCCTCACCTCGGGCGGCGGGGAGACGCGTCACGGGCAGGTGGCGCTGTGGACGGACGCCAGCGGCACGCACTGGTCACGCATGAGCCTGAACATGCGCGGGCTGGTGGACGAGCTTGAGGAGCAGAACCGCTTCGCGCCGGACGGCACGCTCGAAAGCCTCGTCGTGCGCGGCCACGTGCCGGAAGGCGACGCCGCCGAAAGCTACGAAGCCAAGAACGGCAGCTACAGCTACACCACGCCCGCCGATCACGGATCGGGCAAGACCGCGCCCAATCTCGAATATGTCAGCTTCGGCGGCACGTTCGATTCCTTCCTTTTCATCATCGATGCGATGATGAAGGCGCCGGATCACGCGGTCGATCTGCTGCCGTCCGGCCGCGCCTCGCTCGCGCCGCTGGCGACGCTGGAGGTCACCAACGGCAGCGAGAAGAAGACGCTCACGGCCTATGCCGTCACCGGCTTCGGCCTCTCGCCGTTTCCGGTCTGGATGGATGGCGACAAGTTCTTCGGCTTCACCGGCGTGGTCTGCACCGTGCCGGCCGGCTGGGAGAAGTCCACCGAAGCGATGAACAAGGCGCAGGACGACGCGCTCGCCAAGCTCGCGCCCGCGCAAATGGCCGCCATCGCCAAGACGCCGGCCGGCCCCGTCGCGTTCGAAAACGTGAAACTCTACGATTCCGACGCACGGGTATTCCGCGACCACATGACCGTCGTGGTCGACAATGGCCGCATCGCCTCCGTCGCACCGGCCGCGAAAGCCAGGGTGCCAGCGGGCGCGCAAGTCATCGACGGCGCGGGCAAGACGCTGGTCCCCGGCCTGTGGGACAATCACCAGCATTACGGCGATGACTCGACCGGCCCGCTCCTGCTTGCTTCGGGCATCACCAGCGTGCGCGATCCCGGCAACCAGCCGGAGGAGCTGATGGCGCGCAAGAAGCGCATCGACGACGGCCAGCTGCTCGGCCAGCGCATCGTACCCTCGCTGCTGATCGACGGTCCGGGCCCGTACACCGCCCAGGTCGCCGTCACCGTGCACAATGTCGACGAAGCGCTGGCGGCGGTGCATCGCGCCAAGGACAGCGGCTATTTCGCCATCAAGATCTACGGCTCGATGGATCCGGCCTGGGTCAAGCCGATGGCGACGCTGGCCCATCAGCTGGGCCTGCACGTTCACGGCCACATCCCGCACGGCATGCGCCCGCTCGATGCGGTGCG
>DATNNS010000157.1:0-6944 GCA_035601715.1 Rhizomicrobium sp. | reverse complement strand
CGCACATGCAGGCCGATCGCGATGCCATAGGGAATCACGTCCGTACTGATACCCGAGAGCCCGCTGATGAACGCGTAGCGGCCGACCCGCGCGAACTGCTGCGCCGCCGCCAATCCGCCGAAGATCACGCCCTCGCCGATCTCGCAATGGCCGCCGAGCTGTACGCCATTGCCAAACGTCACATTGTCGCCAACACGGCAGTCATGGCCGATATGGCTGTAGGCCATCATGTAGCACCGGTCGCCCACGGTCGTGACGCCGCCGCCTCTTTTGCTGCCGCAGCTGATCGTCACGCTTTCGCGCAGGACATTGTCCGCGCCGATGACCAGCCGCGCCTCCGGCGCATCGTTGCCGCGAATCTGCGATTCGCCGCCAAGCACGGCTTGCGGATGCACCACCGTGCGCGCGCCGATTTCGACGTTGCCGGAAACCACGACATGGGAGAAAAGCCGTACGCCTTCGCCAAGCACGGCGGAGCCTCCGACCATGCAGAAGGGCCCGATCTCGACGCCGGCCGCGAGTTTCGCGCCGTCTTCCACCACCGCCGTCGGATGAACGGACATCGCCTAGTTGTAGATCATGGCGGTGAACTCCGCCTCCGCGCACAGCGCGTCGCCGACATAGGCCTTGCCGCCGAAGCGCCATACCGCGCCGCGCCGCTGCAGCATGGTGACCGGAAAGCGCAGCATGTCGCCCGGCTTCACCGGCTTGCGGAAGCGCGCCTTGTCGATACCCATGAAGAAGACCTGGCGTTTCTCGCCCTTAAGGTCCAGCGAATGCACCACCAGCGCGCCGGCCGCCTGCGCCATCGCCTCGACGATCAGAACGCCCGGCATCACCGCGAAATCGGGAAAGTGTCCCTGAAAATGCGGCTCGTTGAACGACACCGGCTTCCAGCCGGTGGCGCTTTCGAAGTTGCGGATGTCGGTCAACCGTTCCACGAACAAGAAGGGCGCGCGATGGGGCAGCAGCTTCTTGATCGCTTCCACGTCGAGGACGAGGTCTTCCTGTGTCTCTGCGTCAGCCATCTTTGCCACGTTTGCGTTTCCGGGCGAGCAGCGCAACCGCCGCCAGCTCGCGCCGCCATTGTCCCATCGGACGGGCCGGCACGCCGCCGTAATCCTGTCCGCCCGGAAGAAAGCCGGGCATAACCCCTGTCCGGCCCGCGAGCCGGGCGCCGGCGCCGATCTGGGCGTGATCGGCAAGCCCGATCTGGCCGCCCGCAACGACGAAATCGCCGAGCTCGCAGCTGCCCGAAATCCCGGCCTGCGCCGCGATCACGCAGTGCCGTCCGATATGGGTGTTGTGGCCAACATGGATCACATTATCAAGCTTGGTGCCCTCGCCTATCACGGTGTCGCCGAGCGCGCCGCGATCGATGGTCGAGCCGGCACCGATCTCGACCTTGTCCTGCACGATCACCCGTCCGAGCTGGGGGATGTGAACGTGACCGGCCGCGCTCGAGGCAAAGCCGAAGCCCGGCTGGCCGATCGATACGCCGGGAAGGATCGCGACCCCGTCGCCGATATAGGCATGGGTGATGCTCGCGTTGCTGCCGATCTCGCAGGTCCGCCCGATCGCGACGCCGCGGCCGATGACCGTGTTGGGACCGATCCGCGTGCCCTCGCCGATCTCGACGCCCGGGCCGATAACGACGCCTGGCCCGAGCGTGACGCGCGCGCCGATCTTCGCGCTCGGATCGATAGCCTGGCTTTGCCCCCAGAGCGAAAGGCCATGCTCGGGATAGAACAGCGCGGCGCTCGCCGCGAAAGCATGCGAAACGGACGCGCACCGCAGCACCGTCATGCCCGGCGGTATCGCCGGCGGCGTGAAATCGCGCGGGATGAAGCAGAACCCCGCGCCCGATTGCGCGAAGCTCTTCTCATTGGCTTTTCCCGTACAGAACGCCAGATGCTGCGCGCCGGCGCCATCCAGCGTGGCGACATCGGCAATCGCGGCGGCGCCGTCCGCGCCGCCGCGATCGGCGCCCGTCAGGGCGCAAATCTCGGCGAGCGTGAACGGTCCGCGATTGTCGTAGAAGCGAGGATCGGCCATTTGCGCAGCGCCAGCGGCGCGAAGCGCGCCTTACTGCCCTTGCTGCTGCTGCGCTTGCATGAAGCCCGGCGGCGGATTGGTCAGCTGGACTTTCACGCTCGGCAGTTTCTGGTCGAGCCGCTGGATCGCCGTTCCTGTCACGTCGACATCAACCGTGCCCAGCACGATCGCCTGGCGGTCGAGCAGCAAGTTCGCGCCGCGCTCCGCCATGATGCCTTGCAGGATGGGACCGAGCGCCTGCTCGACCTGCTGGCGCGCCTTCAGCACGCCATACTGGATCTGGCCTTGGCGCAGCTGCACCTTCTGCTGGAACGCGGCCTGGCGTGCCTGGAAGTCCCGGATCTTCTTCGCCTTCACGTCGGGCGCGAGGATCGCGATCTGTTGCTGCAGCGCCGTGCCGTCGCGGCGCAGGCCTTCGCCTTCGGATTTGAACTCGGTTTCGGCGGACGCCGTGAAGCCCTGGACCTGGTGAACGATATCCTGCCCGACCTTGGAACCCTGCAGGATCGCCGAGCGATTGATCACGAGGATCTTCGGCGCCGGCGTGCCGGTTGCCGGCGGCTTGGCAGGCTGGCCTGCCGGCGGCGCGGCGGAGGCCGCACCGATCGAAAGAGCCGCGGCGAGTAAAAATCCAGCGGCGGCGACAGCCGTGCGGGACATTCTGCTTGTCTTCATCATGGATTAAAGTCCTGTTCCTGCGCTGAATCGAATGATCTGGGTCTTATCATAACTTTGCCTGACGACGGGAATGCCGAAATCGATTTCGACGGGCCCGAACGGCGATTTCCAGCCCACAGCAAGGCCTGCCGACACCCGCAAAGCTAAATTGTCCTTAATGCAGGGGGACAGAGGGTTGTGCGGATCGGGGCAGGCGACGCCCGCATCGATATGGCCCAACGTGCCGAAATCGCTGAACAAAGACGTACTGATGCCGTAATCCGACGGCAGGAAATCGGGCAGCCGCAACTCGGCCGTGCCGATCGCATAGGCGTTGCCGCCGATCGCATTGTCGCCACTGGCATTGACGTCGCGCGGACCGATGCCGGCCAGCGCGAAGCCGCGGAAACTGTCGCCGCCTTTGAAGAAGCGCTCGTTGAGGCGGACCGTCTGGCCGCCATAGGCATCGATATAGCCCCCCGACACCGAGAACTTCGCCACCAGGCTGTCCCAGAACACCTTGTGATGGACACTGAACGACGCTTCCGTGCGCAGATATTTGAGCGTGCCGCCGAAGCCGGCGAAATCCTGACTCAGATCGAAGGTGACGCCCTTGGTCGGCTTAATGGGATCGTCGAGGGTGTTGTAGTCGTAGCTGTAGCCGATCGAAGAGGTGTTGGCGGTTCCCGCCGCACCCAGCAGCGCGGGAGAGGCATCGTTGAACAGCGTGATCTTGTCGATGCGGAACGTGTAGCGCAGGCCGACCGCGCCGAACTCCGATGTCGGAAAGCCCAGACGCAGACCGGCCGCCGTCGTATCGCCTTCGTAGTCGGCCTGCGTGAAGTCGGTCACGACCTTGTAGAGATCGAAGCCGGCGGCGAGCGGACGATCCAGGAAATAGGGCTCGGTGAAGCTGAGCTGGAATTCCTTGCTGATCGACGAGGCCGAAATGCTGGCGCGCAGGTATTGCCCGTGACCGAACAGATTGCGCTGGGTGTAGCTGAACTGGCCGACGAACGAACTGGTCGACGAATAGCCCGCGCCGAGCGACAGCTCGCCGGTCGACTGCTCGGTCACCGTCACGTTCAGCACGGTCTTGTCGGGTTCCGAACCCTGCACGGGCTTGATGTCGACATCCTTGAAGAAGCCGAGCGCGCGGATGCGGGTGCGCGAGCGATCGACCAGCACGCGATTGAACGCGTCGCCCTCGACCAGGCGAAACTCGCGGCGGATGACCTTGTCGAGCGTGCGCGTATTGCCGGTGATGTTGATCTTCTCGACGTAGACGCGCGGGCCCTGGTTGATCTCGAAGATGACGTCGATGGTGTGGGTGTCGCGGTCGCGTTTGATGCGCGGATGCACCTCGGCAAAGGCGTAGCCCTTGGTGCCGGCGGCGTTGGTGACCGCATCGATCGACTTGTCGATCAGCTCCGCATTGTAGGTCGAGCCATCCACGATCGGCACCATCGGACGCAGCGACGCGGGCGTGAGCTCTTTGATCTTGGAATCGATCACGACCTTGCCGAAATTGTAGATCGGGCCCTCATCGACCGTGAAGGTGATGTAGAAGTTCTCGCGGTCGGGCGAGAGCTCGGCGACCGCCGAAACCACGCGGAAGTCGGCATAGCCGCGGCGCAGATAGAACCGGCGCAGCTGTTCCTTGTCGAAAGTCAGCCGGTCGGGATCGTAATTGTCGTTCGAGGAGAGGAACTTCCACCACTGGGTTTCCTCGGTCGCGATCTGCTCGCGCAAGGTGTCGTCGTCGAACACCTTGTTGCCGATGAAGGCGATGCGCGCGACGCCCGTGGTCGGTCCCTCGTTGATCGAGAAGATCAGATCGACGCGATTCTGCGGACGCTGGATGATCTGCGGATCGACGCTGGCGGCGAACTTGCCGTTGCGCCGGTAGAGCTCGATGATGCGCTGCACGTCGCCCTGCACTTTCGAGCGGGTGAACACCATGCGCGGCTTGAGCTGCACTTCCTTGGTCAGGTCCTTTTCGGAGACCTTGCTCTCGCCTTCGAACACCACCTGGTTGATGATCGGGCTTTCGACGACATTGATCGTCAGCGTCTGGCCGTCCCAGTTGAACTTCACGTCGGCGAAAAGGCCGGTGGCGAACAACGTCTTGAGCGAGCGGTCGACGACTTCTTCGTCATAGGGATCGCCTTGGCGGATCTGCAGGTAGGAAAGAACCGTGCCCGGCTCAATGCGCTGCGTGCCCTGCACGACGATTTGCCGGACCGGCGGACCGGCCGGTTGCGGAGCGGCGGCCGGCGCCTGCGCCGGCGCTGCCGTATCCGCGGCGGGTTTTTGAGCCGGCGTGGGGCTGAGGGCCTGCGCGCCGGCGGGCGAAGCCGCGTTAACGACGACGGCCATGCACGCCGCGGCCAAGGCCGCGCGTCCGGATCGGGCGAAAATGAAGGCGATGAGGCTCATCCGCTCGTCTCAAGGCTCGCGCGGCGGAAACCGCGGCGCGGCGTCGTTTCAGAAAAGGTTCAACCGGACGAGGTCATTCCAGGTCGCAAACAGCATCAAACCCAGCATTACCGCCAACCCCAGCCGAAAACCCAGGTCCTGAACTCGCGCCCCGAGAGGCCGGCCCAGCACCGCTTCGCATCCATAGTACAGAAGGTGCCCGCCGTCGAGGATGGGAATCGGAAAAAGGTTGACCATGCCGATGCTTACGGAAATGAAAGCTATCAGGCGGATGAGATTAAGCATGCCGGTCGAGGCCACCTGCTGAGAGACGTTGGCGATGCCGACGGGACCGCTGAGCTGGCTGGAATCGGCATGGCCGCTGACGATTCGCCACAGGTAGGTCAGCGTGGTGGTGACGACGAATTCGACCTGGTTGGCGCCAGCGGCCACCGCATCCACCGGACCCAGATGCGTCATGATCAGATCGGAATCGTTCGCGGAGGGTTCCAGGCCGACGCCGGTGAATTTAACCGGCTCGCCATAAATATCCTTCGCCTCCAGCTTCTTCGGCTGAACGCGCAGCGACAGCGTCTTTCCGTGCCGGTTCAGCGACATTGTCAGCGGTTGCCCGTTGCTGCCCCGGGTCACGGTTTGCAGATCGCTCCAGGTGTGGACCGGCTTGCCGTTGATCGCGAGAATGCGGTCTCCGGCTTGAATGCCGGCGATCGCGGCCGGATCGCCCGGCGTGACCTTGCCGATGGCAGTCGACAACGTTCCTTCGCCGAAGAACATGAACATCGCGCTGAAGACCACGACAGCGAGAACGAAATTCGCCGCGGGCCCGGCCACCGCGATCAGCGCGCGCTGATAGAGCGGCTTGCACTGGAATGCGCTGCTGCGTTCTTCCGCAGTTGCGTTTTCCAGTTTCTCATTGTCCGGCGTGCTGGCAGGACCCATGTCGCCGAAAAATTTCACATAGCCGCCGAACGGCACCCAGGAAATCTTCCACTGCGTGCCCTTGCGGTCCACCCAGCTCGCGATCGCCGGTCCGAAACCGACCGAAAACGTCTCGATCTTCACGCCGAACGCGCGCGCCACCGAGAAATGGCCGAGTTCGTGAAAGAACACGACGACCGTCAGCACGAACAGGAATGCCGGTAGGCCGATCGGTATCCACTGAAAGAAACTTTGCAGCGCGTGCATCCGAACTCCTTACGCTACGCGACGTTAATTTCTATACGCCGGCAGATGTCCCCCGCCGAGACACGCGCGCGCCGGTCGACCGCGAGAAGCGCATCCAGGTCGCCGGCGATGTCGCCATTCGAGCCGCTGTCCGCGCCAAGCGTGTCTTCGACGATTCGGGCGATGTCGAGAAAGCCGATGCGCCGCGCCAGAAACGCCTCGATCGCCACTTCATTGGCCGCGTTGAGGATGGTAGGCGCGAGCCCCCCCGCGCGCAAGCAATCCTGCGCCAGTCCCAGGCAGGGAAAGCGCCTGGGGTCGGCGCTTTCGAATGTCAGTTGTTTCACAATCGCAAGATCGAGACCCGCAGAAGGCGAGGCGATGCGGCGCGGCCAGGCGATGGCATGGGCGATGGGCGTGCGCATGTCGGGCGCGGAAAGATGCGCCAGGGTCGAGCCATCGGCATAGGCCACCAGGCAATGCACGACGGATTGCGGATGCACCAGCACTGCCAGCCGTTCGGGCGGAAGCCCGAACAGATAATGCGCCTCGATCAGCTCGAGGCCCTTGTTCATCAGAGTGGCGCTGTCGAGCGAGTTCTTCTTGCCCATCGACCAGATCGGATGGGC
>DATNNS010000156.1:0-13905 GCA_035601715.1 Rhizomicrobium sp. | reverse complement strand
GAGTGCCGCATAACCGGCCCGGATGCGCCTGTCGGCGTTCCGTTTCGGGATTTGTTTCAACCCGGGACGCGTCAAAAAGGGAGGCGGAATTGAACGGTTCTTGCGACGTCGCGATCATCGGTGCGGGCCCTTACGGGCTTTCGCTGGCCGCCCATTTGCGCGCCATGGGCGTCACCTTCCGCATCTTCGGCCGTCCGCTCGACACCTGGCGCAACCACATGCCGCGCACCATGCTGCTCAAATCCGAAGGCGTCGCCTCGAGCCTTTCGGCGCCCGGGCCTGGCGGCGCGCTGAAGAATTATTGCGCGGTGCGCGGCCTCGCCTATCAGGACCATGGCCTGCCTGTCTCGCTCGACACCTTCAACAGCTATGCGGGCGAATTCCTCGCCCGCTTCGTGCCCGACCTGGAAGACACGCTGGTCACCGCGCTGGAGCGCGGCACCGACGATTTCACGCTGACGCTGCAAACCGGCGAGCGCCTGACGGCGAAGGCCGTCGTCCTGGCCGTCGGCATCACGCCGTTCGCGCATACCCCGGATGTCCTCTCCGCACTGCCCGCGTCGCTCCTGTCGCACAGCTTCGATCACCGCGACGCCGAAGAGTTCTGCGACCGCGAGGTGATCGTCGTCGGCTCCGGCGCGTCGGCCATCGATACCGCCGCCCTGCTCGACGACTGCGGCGCCTCGGTGCGCATCCTGTCGCGTTCGCCGTCGATCCGCTTCCACAGCCCGCCGGATGCCGACGACAACTCGCTGCTCAAGCAGATCCAGAAGCCCGCAACCGGCATCGGCCCCGGCTGGCGCTCGTTCTTCTGCGTGAACATGCCGCTCGTGTTCCATCGCCTGCCCGAAGCCATCCGCCTGAAGGCGACGCGCACCCATCTCGGCCCCGCGCCGGGCTGGTTCATGCGCGAGCGCATCGAAGGCCGCATCCCGACGCTGCTGGGCAAGACGCTGCGCCATGTCGAAGCGCGCGGCGGACGCGCCGAACTGGTGATCGGCGATGTCGGCGGCATGCAATCTCTCAGCTGCGACCACGTCGTCGCCGCGACAGGCTATCGCCCGAATGTCGACCGGCTGGGCTATCTGGCGGCCGAGCTGCGCGCGAAGATCGCCACGGTCGAGAAGACGCCGATCCTGTCGGACAATTTCGAGAGCTCGGTGCGCGGGCTTTATTTCACCGGGCCGTCGGCCGCCAACAGCTTCGGCCCGCTGATGCGCTTCATGGTGGGCGCCGAGTTCGCGGCGCCACGGTTGGCGAACCATCTCCAGCGTCGCATGGGATCGAGCCTCAAACGCGCGGCCTAGGCCGCGAACGCCTTCGCCATCGCCTGCCACATGGGCTTTCGGTTGAGCGCGGCGTCGAGCGGGAGCATGCGCGGACTCCAGCCGGCGAGGCGCTCACGCAAACCCGGCTGTTCGAGATAACGATCCGAGAGCCCCCAGGTCAGCACCGCGATCACGGCGCTGTTTTCCAGCACGACATCCAGAAACCGCCGGCTCACCTCGCCCACGGTCGCATCACGCGCCGCGATATCGGAGGGCCCGCCGCTGTCGTCGACATCGTGCTCGGTGATGAGGATGCGAAGGCCCATCGCTTTGACCTCAGTGAGGAACGCTCGCAGCTTCGCCGCATCGACCTGTGGGCCTTGAAGCCCGAGATGGCCTTGCAGGCCCAGCGCATCGATGGGAACGCTGCGCGCCAATGCGCCTTCCAGGAAGCCAAGCGTCGTGGCACGGAAGCGATCGTTCTGCGGCGCGCCGAGCTCGCAACCCCAGTCGTTATAAACCAGCAAGGCGCGCGGGTCGCCGGCGCGCGCGGCGTGGAATGCGAGATCGATATAGGATGGTCCGAAGCGCTTCAGCCAGGCGGTCGGGCGCAGATCGTCCGGCTCGCCGGGCGTGATCGCTTCGTTCACGACATCCCACGAATGCACCTTGCCGCGATAGCGCGACACGACGGCCGCGACATAGCCGGTCAGCAGCGTGTCGTCGCGCGCGGCGCTAACGGCATCGTCCAGCCAGTCCGGATTGCGCTTGTGCCAGACCAGCGGATGGCCGCGAAACGCCAGCCCGTGGCCGCGCGCGAACGCCACCAGCGCATCGGCGCCGCTGAAATCATATTGTCCGCGCACCGCCTCGATCACGCCGCGCTTCATCTCATATTCCGGCACGATCATCGCGGCTTCGCGCACCAGCGCCTGCGCGAAATCCGCGTCGTGGAGCTGGTAGTTGCCGGTCGCGCAGCCATAGGCGACGCCGCGCTGCGCGGCGTGGACGCGAAGCGGCCTGTCGCCGTCCTCGACAATACTGGGACGGAAATCCGCCGCGAAAGCTGGTGCGCTGCAGGCCGCGGCCGCGGCCTGCGCGAGGAAATCGCGCCGGCGGATCACGGATTCACGATACGCAGGCGGCCGCGTTCGCCGCGCGACCACACCGCGCCGCGCGTCAGCGCAATCGCGCGGTCGGCAAGCCGGCGATAGAGCCGGTCGGGAAAGAAAATCTGCAGGAAGACCGTCGCCGCCAGCCGCGCGCTGTAGCAGCCGCGCGTGACCGCGTGCCAATAGAGCCGGAGCGCCGCCAGCGGGCTCGCGGCCGCCACGCCCTTGGCGATCATCCAGCCGCGGCAGCCATGGTAGGCGCGGTCGGGAATCTGCGGACGCAACCGCTCGATCCAGGTCAGCAGCCGCGCGCCTTTGCGCCCCGCGGAGGCGCGGCTGGGATCGTGGGTGTCTTGCCAGATCGCGCCCGGCGCCTCGGCCATGACGAATTTGCAGCCGGCAAGATAAAGACGGATCGCGAAATCGGTATCCTGCGCGAACGGCAGCGTATCGCTGTAACGAACGCGCTGCGCCAGGTCGCGCTCCAGCACCAGCGTGATGGTCGGCACGAAGCCGCGGTCGCACATCAGGTAGTTCGCCATGTGCTCATCCGCGTCGATCGCGCGCGGCGGCTTGACGAATGTGCGGCCCTCGCCGCGGTCCACGACCATCGGCGCGTAGCCGGCTGTATCCCTCGTACCGTCGAGCAGCCGCCGCATCGTTTCGAGATGCCCGGGCAGGAACACATCGTCGGAATCCAGGAACGCGACCAGCCGCCCGCGCGCCAGATCGATGCCGGTGTTGCGCGCCGCGCCGCCGCCGCGATTGTCCTGGCGCACGACGCGGATGCGCGCATCGCCGAACGCCTCGGCGACCGTCTGCGGCTCGTCCACCGAACCGTCGTCCACCACCACGATCTCGAAATCCTGGCAGCTTTGATCCAACACCGAGCGCAGCGCGCGGGCCAGAGGCTTGGCGCGGTTGAAGACCGGGATGATGACGGAAAAGAGCGGCGCGTCCGTCACGGTGCCGCCTCGGGCGCGCTCCTCAGCATCGCCAGCATCAGCACGAACGCGACCCAGGCCGGTCCGTCGCCTTCGAGGAAATCGGACTCCAGGAAATTGTGCAGCAGCATGAACACGAAGATCGCGAACAGCAGCGATTTGAGCGCCAGTTCCGACGTCGCGGCCCGCAGGAATGCGCCAAACGGCTGCACCACCAGCGCGAACATCGCCAGCGCGAAACCGACGCCGCCGATGGTGACGAGCAGTTGCAGATAGGCGTTGTGGCCGTGCGCCTCGGTTTCCACCCAGCCGCCGCCCACATAATCGTGCAGCGGCGAGGCGGCGCCGGTGTCGGCAAACGAGCCGAAGCCCGAACCAAGCCAGGCGTGGTCGCGTACGAACGCGGTTTCCGCCTGCCAGATCGCGGTGCGGCCGGTGAATTCGGTGGGGTCCTCCAGCACACGCGCGATGAGCCCGGAATCGGCGATGGCCACGGTCACGGCGAGAATGCAGATCAGCCCGAGCGTCACGCCCACGATCGCGCGATCCATGCCACGCTTCCACGCGATGCGGTAAATCCATGCCGCCAGCAGCGCCACCGGCAGCAAGCCGATAGAGGATTTGGATTGCGTCATCACCATGAAGCCGACGGCCGCCGCGAACAGCGCGATATCGGCCTTGCGCCGGGTCTCAATCGCGAAGAACAGGAACACGATGGCCGAGATCGCGCTGACGGCGCCGGCGATGTTCTTGTGGAAATAAAGCCCGCGCCAGTCGCCCACCAGCGAGGGATCGGATTCGCCCGGCAGATGGATGGCCTGCGTTATCAACGGGATGGAAATCCAGTTCACGATCAAGACCAGCGCCAGCACGATGCGCAGCAGACCGAGAGCGCGCGTCACGCCGATGGACTGCACGCCCACCATGGCGGAGACGACCACGACGATCTCCAGCGCCGCGCGCCGCATCGCGACGTCCGGCGCCGGCGCCCAAGTGGCGCTGAGCAGGCACCAGCCGAGCAGGATGGCCAGTGGAATGGGAACGGCGCGCAGCGCCTGCAGGCCGCGCAATTCGAGCGCGGCGCCCAAGGTCGCGACCAGGACGACGAGATAGAGTATCTGCCGCGTCGCATCGCCGGCGCCTGCGAAACCGCTTTCGCCGATGGCGAGCGTCGCCGGATCGCGCGGCGCGAACGGCATCAGGCCGATGAACACCATCAGCAGCAGCGCGAGGAACGCCGTCTCCGCGATCCAGGGCGCGAAGCGGACGCGCGGCTGCGCGAGAGCGTAACGGGTGCCGCTATGCGCCATCGGTGACCGCGTATTCGTTGTAATGGCTGCCCAGCAATGCCGCGATCTTGCCGGCGGCGCGGCAGCCCTTCCACAATCCGATGGCGCGGCGCGGCGGCGTCGCGGCGAGCGCGAGCGACATCACCGGCACCGCGGCGAAGGCGCCCGCGATCTTGGCGAATTCCTTCGCCATGGCCCCGGCGCCCGGACGGTATTTGAGGAACACGCGCATGTCCGAATTGCCGACGCGATAGGCGCGCTTGAGCGCCCAGCCCAATGTCGCGCGCGACGCGGGGACATAGGCGCGGACGACGGCGTCATCGGCATAGGCGAAGCGCGCACCCTGCGCCAGAAGCCGCGTGAAGAAATCGCGGTCCTCGCCGCCGCTGAGCCCGAAAGCGGGATCGAAACAGGGCTTGGCGAGACCTTCGAAACAGGCGCGGCTGACGAACACATTCGCGGTGCTGCAGATCATCGCGCACGACCCTGTCGTGCCGCGCTGCGACGCCATGCCGTCGCATTGCGCGACCGAGGCGCGCGGCACGGCCTCGAATTCGGGGATCACCGCGCCGTGCAGCGCGTCGGCGCCCGTCGCGGCCTGCACCCGCAGGAAGGCATCGAGCCAACCCGGTTCCGGCCACTCGTCGTCATCGAGCATCGCTATGAACCGCGCGCCGGTCGCGGCGAGCGCGCGTTCGGCGAGCGCATTGCGCGCCTGGGCGATGCCGCGCTCCGGCGCAGGGAACGCATCGAGCGTCCAGCGATAGCCGGCAGCGATCCGCGCGCAAAGATCGAGACCCTCATGCGCCTCGGCGTCGTTGTCGGCGACCAGCACGGTGACGGTGGCCGTGGTCTCGAGCTTTTCGAGCGCGCGCAGCAGCCGCTCCAGGCTGCGCGGACGGCGGAAGGTCGGGATGGCGATGGCGACCTCAGCCATGTTGCCGCTTCCATTCGCGCGTCAGGCCGAAGATGCGCGCCGTCATCAGCAGATCGCCCGCCAGGATACCGCCCAGCGATGCGATCGGGCCGGCGAGCAGCAGCAGGCCGAGCACGGCGACAACGGACATCACGCTCGACCACGCGCTCGCGCTCGCCAGCGCGCGGAATTCGCCCGCCGCCTGGAGAAATACGGACTCGGGCATGCGCAGCGTGCGCACCGCCACGATGGCGGCCGAGATCGCCACGACGATGACGACCTGGGTCTCGTCATAGCCTTTCTTCAGAATCAGGTGGGGGAACCACATCAGCAGCACGCCAGCGAGGAGAATCGTCGCGAGCCAGACTGCGCCGGTGGCGGTTCGAAATTCCTTAACGGATCGGAAAGCACCCACCGGATCGCCGGCCGCCAGCTGCCGGGCCATGGCGGGCCGCTCCAGATCGGGCAGCGCCGAGAGCACCAGCGAAGCCGGCCGCATCAAGAGCCCGCCCACCGCCAGAACGGCGAAAGCCTGCGGCCCCGACAGGAATGTCACCAGATAGGCATGGGCGTTGGCCGTCATCTCCGTCAGCGCCACGCCCAGCAGCGACCAGCGCGTGAGATCGCGCCAGATCGTGGTGTAGCGCCACAGCGATCCGGCATGGCCCGGCCAGATCTGGCGGCGCAGATAGGCGCCGCCGAAAGCCGGCAGAGCGGCCAGCGCGGCCAGCGCCAGCATCTCGGCGGCGTTGGCAATCGTCAGGCGCTGACTGACGAACAGGACCGACAGGCCCGTCACCAGAAGCAGGCTGTAGGTCAGGTCGGATGCGATGGCGCGCAGCGGGCCGTCCGTCGCATAGCTCAGGCAGCGCGCGAACCAGCGCAACGTCATCATCGCAGCATAGGCGGCGAGCAGCAGCGCGATGCCGGCGCTCAATCCGCTCAAGGACAGGAGCGCGAACACAACCGCGGCGGCCAGCGCCGAGATGAGCAGATTGGTTTTCAGATAGGTGGCGAGTTCATCGTCGCCGATCGCCGCCGAGCGCTTGATCGCCGTGGAAATCGGCGCGCCCAGCAGCGCCCCCGAGGCGCTCAGGCAGAACGGCACGACCACGAACAGGAATGAGAGCAGGCCGAACTGCGCCGGGCCCAGCGCGCGCAGGAACATCAGCGACGCGGCGAAATGCGCCGCCGAGACGCTGACCGGCCCCAGCGACGACTGTGCGTAGCGCAGCGCGGTGCGCAGATGGCCGCGCGCCGCTGGTGCCAGCGGCAGCGCCGCGTCAGGTCTCGCGATGGCCATAGGACGACGTGCGTGTCAGAATCGCGAACAATGCGCGGGGATTGGTGATCGCGTAGCGCCAGAACAGCCGCCCGGGCTCGCGCGCGAGGCGGTAAAGCCATTCCAGGCCCGCGCGCTGCATCCAGGCCGGCGCGCGGCGATAGCCGCCGGTGACGAAATTGAAGCAGCCGCCCGCCGTGACGACCCAACCGGGGCTGAGGCGATGCTTGTTGCGGATGCAGAAGTCATATTCCAGCGGCAGGCCGAGCCCGACCCACAGCACGTCGGCGCCCGACGCGTTGATCGCCTCGCAGATCGCCTCTTCCTCGTCGCGCGAGAAATAGCCGTTGCGCCGGCCCGCGATCTGAAGGCCGCGATAATCCTGTTCCAGCCGCGCGGCGCAATCGGCGTTCACCGCCTCGGTCGCGCCCAGCAGGAAGAAGCGAAGCCCGGAATCGCGCGCCGCGGCGGCGGCATCGTGAATGAAGTCGGTGGTCGCGCTGCGCTCCGGGATCGGCGAGCGCGTGATCGCGCGGGAGGCGAACACAACCGGCTGGCCGTCGGCATGGATCAGCGCGGCCGCCTCGAACTGGCGGCGGAAACCGCTGTCGCTGGCCGCCAGCGCGATGGCGTGGCCGTTGGAGGCGAAGACGAGCCGCGGCGCGCGCTTGCCGCCCCGCGCGGCCAGGCAATCGCCGACCATCAACTCGCTGAGCTGGGCGCGGGAGACGCAGGCCGTGCGCAACCCGCCGACTTTCACCTCGCGATAGCTGCGGCAGGAATCGTGGCGGCGCTCGTGCTGGCGCGGCGCGGGCGCCTGGGCCGGGGCGCCGCGCATCAGCGCGCGTTCCGCTGCCGCAGCACTTCGAACGGCGTGCGCAGCAGGATTTCGATGTCGAGCACCGCACTCGCATGGCGCGCATACCACACATCGAACAGCACGCGCCGGCGCATGGAGTCGAGCGTCGGGGTCTCGCCGCGCAGGCCATGGACTTGCGCCCAGCCGGTGATGCCGGGCTTGGCGCGTTGGCGCTGCGCATATTCCTCTATCCGCGCGGCGTAATAGATATCGTGCGCCAGCGCATGCGGCCGCGGACCGACCAGCGACATCTCCCCGCGGATCACATTGAGGAGCTGCGGCAGTTCGTCGAGGCTGGCCTTGCGCAACACACGCCCCGCGCGCGTGATGCGCGGATCGTCGTGCGTCGCCTGCACCACCGTCGCGCCGTTTTCGAGCACGGTCATCGTGCGGAATTTGAGAATGGTGAACGGCCGGCCGCGAAGACCGCTGCGCGTCTGCCGGAACAGGACAGGTCCGCGCGAATCCAGCCGCACCCACAGCGCGATCGCCGCGAGCAGCGGGGCGATCAGCAGCAGCGCCGGAAGCGCAATCGCCAGATCGAGCAGCCGCTTGAGCGCCTGTTGCTGGCGGGAGGCTTCGGCGGCATGCGCGGGTGCGGCGATGCCGTCGGCGAGGCGGCCGGCGATGGCGTCGCCGATCCAGACCGAGTCACCGGCAAATTGCTCGTGCACGCTCATTGAAGTTCTCGCGTCGGGGCTTTCCGCGCGAGAACCGCTGCATCAGGCGCGCCAGAAGAAGCGCATAACCCTGTACCGCTTCGGCACAGGCGTTCAGCCGTCGAGACGACTCTGCCAGCGCATCAGCCGCGCATTTCCGGCCCGCAGCAGCGGCACGATGGCCGGAAGCTTCGGTTCGCGCGGCGCCAGGCCATAGCGCGGCAGGAGCCAGGGATTGGCGCCGCCGTCCAGCGAGCCGGACATCGTGGTGAAGGCGTGGTCGTAACCGGCGTCGCGCACCGCGCGCCACGCGTCGCCGGAGACATCGCCGGCATTGCCGAACGGATAGGCGAAGGCATCGCAGGCGCCGATCTCCTCGGCGATGCGCAGCCGCGAGCCGCGCGCCTGCCGGCGCAGCCAATCCGGCGACTGCGCCGCGTTCATCGGCCAGTGCCATTCGGCATGGGCGCCGATCGCGACGCCGCGCTTGTGCAGTTCGCGCAGCTCCTGCCAGTTGAGAAACCGCTCGGAGGAAAAACGCTCCGTCAGTTCGAACAGCGGCCGCGGACCCAGCACGGCCAGCATCGCGTCGAGCGTCTCCCGCGCGCGTCCGGCATCGAGCGCCTTGAACTGCCGCAGAGCGCTCGCGGCGGCGGCGTCGCGTCCACCCGACAATTCCACGGCATCGATATGAGGCAGCAAATACAGGCCTTCGGGCGCATGGAACAGGAACAGCCGCGCCAGCGTCATCGGGTTCCACTCGCCGCTGTCGATGTGATGGGTGCTGACGAACAGCGACCAGGGCAGGCGCTGCTCTTCGAGAATATCGGCAGCGACGCCGAGCGTGTTGGCATAGCCGTCGTCCGACATCAGGAATAGCGCGCGGCCATGACGTTCGGGCGCCTTCAGCACATCGCCGAGCGCCGCGAGCGGCAGCACGTCGAAATTTTCGCTGAGCGTGCGCGCGATGGCGCGGAAGGCGCTCGCATCGTGATGATTGCGCTGGATGCGCGGATCGGTGATGGCGTGCTCGACGCCATGGAAGAACAGCGCCGCCGGGCGGCCGAAGGCGCGCGCCAGTCCCGGCGGTATCCAGCCCGCCAGATCGCGCAAAATTCCGCCTGTTCGGCTCACGTCAGTCTCCTCGCCGCCCACATTACGCGGGCCGCATCGCCGCGCGGTTACCGGGGCGCGCACATCGCCGCTTAATTTTGGGGCTGTCCCGTTTTGGAACAGCCTTCGCGGCCGTCACGTCTGGACCGTCCCTTGCACTCTTCGTTCCTGCCCCATGTCGGTCCTCGCGCGTTGTCCCGCGCCGGGTCAGGCCAGTTGCCGCGGAGTAGCCGATGAACATTCGTGTCGCCGTCCAGAATAATCCCGCGCTCGAGGCAAAGCTCGAAGCGCGCACCCTTCGCGTCGGCATCATCGGGCTCGGCTATGTCGGCCTGCCGCTCGCCCATGTGTTCTGGCAGGCGGGCATCGCGTGCACCGGCTTCGACATCGATGCCGCCAAGATCGACAAGCTCGCCGCGGGCGAAACCTACATCCAGCATTTCCCGGCCGAACGCATCCGCGAGATGAAGGACGGCGGCAAGTTCTCCGCCACCGCCGATTTCGCCGAGCTCGCCCGGATGGACGCGATCCTGATCTGCGTGCCGACGCCGCTGACCGCGACGCGCGAGCCCGATCTCAAATATGTCGTCGCAACCGCTGAAACCATCGCCAGACACATGACGCCCGGCACCCTGGTCGTGCTGGAATCCACCACCTATCCCGGCACCACCGACGAAGTCGTGCTGCCGATCCTGGAGACGAGCGGGCTGAAGGCCGGCGTCGACTTCCAGCTCGCCTTCTCGCCCGAGCGCGAGGATCCGGGCAGCGCCGTGGAGACCCGCGCGATCCCCAAGATCGTCGGCGGCATCGACGACTATTCCGGCACGCTCGCCGCGCGCCTCTATCAGCTCGGCTTCGACAAGGTGCACAAGGTGGCCGATGCGAAGACCGCCGAAGCCGTCAAGATCACCGAGAACATCTTCCGCTGCGTGAACATCGCCCTCGTCAACGAGCTCAAGCTCGCCTATTCCAAGATGGGCATCTCTATCTGGGATGTGATCGAGGCTGCCAAGACAAAGCCGTTCGGCTTTATGCCGTTCTATCCCGGCCCCGGCCTCGGCGGTCACTGCATCCCGATCGATCCGTTCTATCTCTCCTGGCGTGCCCGCGCCTTCGAGGTCGATACCAAGTTCATCGAGCTCGCCGGCGAAGTGAACCGCGCGATGCCCAGGCTCGTCGTCCAGGCCTTGCAGGAGTCGCTCAGCGCCCGCTTCGGCCGCGCGCTGAACGGCGCGAACATCCTCATCATGGGCGTCGCCTACAAGAAGAACGTCGACGACTCGCGCGAAAGCCCGGCGCTGCGCATCATCGAGATCCTGCAGGCCGCCGGCGCGACGGTCTCCTATTACGACCCGCATCTGCCGGAAATCCCGATGACCCGCGAACACGCGGCGCTGGCCGGCCTGCGCAGCATCGCATTCGACGCGGCGACGGTTGCGGAGTTCGACGCCGCGATGATCACCACCGACCACGACGCGGTGGATTACGGCGCGCTGGTCAGATGGTCCAAGCTCGTCGTCGATACCCGCAACGCCACCAAGGCCGTGTTCGCGCGCGACAAGATCGTGCTGGCCTAGGGCTTTACTGCTCCAATTCCTCACGCAGCATTTCGAGTTCGAGCCAACGTTGCTCGCTGATGGCGAGCTCCGCTTGCGCGTCTTTCAGCCTGCCGGACAGCGCGGCGAAGCCTTTGGGGTCGCGGGCGTAGAACGCGCCGTCCGACAGCGCCGCCTGAAATCCCGCGATCTCCTTTTCCAGCGCGGCGATGCGCGCGGGCAGCGTGTCGAGCGCGTGCTTGTCCTTGAAACCGAGCTTGCGGCGCGGCGGATCGGCGGCGCGGCGTTCGCGCGGCGCGGACGATTTCGCGGCCCGCGAACTTCCCGGCTCGCGCGCCACCACGCCGCCGCCGCGCTGGGCGACCATGTCGCTATAGCCGCCGGCATATTCGACGAACACGCCTTCGCCTTCCGCCATCAGCACCGAGCTCGCGACGCGGTCGAGGAAGTCGCGATCATGGCTCACCACCAGCACCGTGCCCGGATAGTTCGCCAGCATCTCCTCCAGCAGATCGAGCGTCTCCAAATCCAGATCGTTGGTCGGCTCGTCGAGCACCAGCAGGTTGGACGGCGCGGCCAGAACCTTCGCCAGCAGCAGCCGCGCCCGCTCGCCGCCCGACAGCACGCGCACCGGCACGCGCGCCTGCTGCGGCGCGAACAGGAAGTCCTTCATGTAGCTCACCACATGGCGCGCCTCGCCGCCGACATGGACGATGTCGCCATGCCCGCCGGTCAGCACAGCGCTGACGATGGTTTCGGGATCGAGCGCCGTGCGGTTCTGGTCCAGCGCCGCCATCTGCACCCCGGCGCCGATCTTCACATTGCCGGCGTCGGGCTTGAGCGTTCCGATCAGCATGTTGAGCAGCGTCGTCTTGCCCGCACCATTGGCGCCGACGATTCCCACGCGGTTGCCGCGTAGCACGCGCAGCGAGAAATCGCTCACGATCGCCCGCGCGCCATAGGATTTGGAAATCCGCTTGGCGTCGATCACCCGCGTGCCGCCCTCCTCGCCTTCGCTGGCGGCGAGCTTCACGTTGCCGGTGACGCGCAGCTGTTCGCGCCGGCCTTGCCGCAATTCGCGCAGCTTCGCGAGCCGGCCCTGGTTGCGCTTGCGCCGGCCGCTCACGCCGTAGCGCACCCAATCCTCTTCCATGGCGATCTTGCGGTCGGTCTTGTGGCGCTCGATCTCTTCCTGCGTGAGAACCTCGTCGCGCCATGTCTCGAAAAACGCGAAGCCCTTCTCCAGACGCCGCGTGCGCCCGCGGTCGAGCCACACCGTCGCGCGCGACAGATCCTGCAGGAAGCGCCGGTCATGGCTGATCAGGATCATCGCGGTCTTCATCGCCGACAGTTCGTCCTCCAGCCATTCGATCGCGGGCAGGTCGAGATGATTGGTCGGCTCGTCGAGCATCAGGATGTCGGGCATCGGCGCGAGCGCGCGGGCGAGCGCCGCGCGGCGCGCCTCGCCGCCGGAAAGCCGCGCCGGATCTTCGCTTCCCGTGAGCCCGAGCTTGCCCAGCAGATAGAACGTGCGGTTGGAATCGTAGCCCTCCCCGAGCCCCGCCTCGACATAGGCGCGGGTGTCGGCGAAACCGGCCAGGCTCGGCTCCTGCGGCAGGTAGCGGATCACGGCGCCCGGCTGCGCAAAGCGGGTGCCGGCATCGGGCTCGATGAGGCCCGCGGCGATCTTGAGCAAGGTGGATTTGCCCGAGCCGTTGCGCCCCACCAGGCACAGCCGCTCGCCCTCGCCCACGGATAGCTCCGCGCCGTCGAGCAACTGGGTGTTGCCGAAGCGGATGTCGATGTCCTTGAGCAGCAGAAGTGGCGGCGCCATCCGCGCGCTCTAACACTTCGCATCGCGGCTTGGAATGGCCGGACGCCGCGCGCTAGTCTGCCGCCATGCTGGAGATATTCGTCGACGGCGACGCCTGCCCCGTGAAGCAGGAAGTCGAGCGCGTGGCCGACCGTCACGGGCTCGCCGTCACGATCGTGAGCAACGGCGGCATCCGGCCGAGCCTCAATCCGCGCATCCGCCATGTGACGGTCGCGGACGGGCCGGACGCGGCCGACGACTGGATCGTGGAGCATATCGCCGCCGGCGACATCGCGGTCACCGCCGACATCGCGCTCGCCGCGCGCTGCCTGAAGAAGGATGCGGTGGTGCTCGGCCCGGCCGGCAATCCGTTCACCGAAGACAGCATCGGACTGGCGCTCGGCATGCGCGACCTTCACCGGCATCTGCGCGAGGCGACCGGCGGGCAGACCTACAATGCCGGCTTCACCAGGCAGGACCGCTCGCGTTTCCTGGGCGCCCTCGAAAACGCGATCCAGGCGATCAAGCGCCGGGGTTAGGGCGAGCCGCGCCGTCGTGCATCATGCCTTCGTACCAGCGTCCCCAGACGCGCCGGCAGGCGAGACGGAAGCGGTCCAAGTACAGATAGACGACCGGCGTGGTGTAGAGCGTGAGCAATTGGCTCACCAGCAGTCCGCCGACGATGGAGATGCCGAGCGGCTGGCGCAACTCCGCGCCGTTGCCGCTGACCAGCGCGAGCGGCAGCGAGCCGAAGATCGCCGCCATCGTCGTCATCATGATCGGGCGAAAGCGCAGCAGGCACGCCTTGTAGATCGCGTCGTGCGAATTGAGGCCCTCCTCGCGCTCGGCCTGCAACGCGAAGTCGATCATCATGATCGCGTTCTTCTTGACGATGCCGATCAGCAGGATGACGCCGATCAGCGCTATCAGGCTGAACTCGGTGTGAAAGATCATCAGCGCCAAAATCGCGCCCACCCCCGCCGACGGCAGCGTCGACAGGATGGTGACGGGATGGACATAGCTCTCATAGAGAATCCCCAGCACCAGATAGACGCAGGCGATCGCCGCCAGGATCAAGAGGCCGGTGTTGTTCG
>DATNNS010000155.1:0-7118 GCA_035601715.1 Rhizomicrobium sp. | reverse complement strand
GTCCCGAAAATTTTAGTCAAAAAAAATTCGAATCTGAATCTGTTTTGAATTGAAACAGCGCTAAATTCGCGACGAAGGCTTTTCCTTATTTCGCGCTATCGCGCGGATTAACCCGATTGCATCCAACTTTAACGACTGCTTTCAGTCCGCGGCAAACGGCGCAGCCATATTCTCCCCCGTGCGTTGAACACGCGAATGGGAACGACATGATCTTCAGGGCCGTCTTCTTTCTCGCAGCCGTCGCGATGCTGATGCCGCGCGAGCCCAATCTGGGCTTCGGCCGGCCGGACGCGCCTGTCGCCAGCACCCTAATCCCCCAGGTGTCGCAGGCATTGGGCGCGTCCGGTCAGGGCTGCACGATGGGCGCCGCAGCCTGCGCCGTCGGCCTCAACGTGTTGAACGCGCTCCCCGCCTTCGGCCTGCGCCGGCTGGCCGACGTCAAGGCCGACATCGACCAGGCGGTGCGCGAGCGCAAGGCAAAGGGCGGGTAAGGCTCGCAACCTGCGTTCTTCTTTCAAAATACTCATTGTCATCCCCGGCGAGCGCGCCTTCGCGCGAGGGAAGGGGACCCAGGCGGTCAAGCGCCGATGGTGCGTCAAGGCCTGGGTCCCCTTCCCTCGCTTCGCTTCGCTACGCTCGCCGGGGATGACAAACCTTGGTTTGTTGAGGCAATGCGACCTGTTACCGTCCCTCCCATGCCCGCTCCATTCACCCCTGCCGATCATCGCGTCTTGCCGCTGCGCCGGTTTGGCGAATTGCGCGTCGGCGAGATCTTCCGCAACCCGTCGCGCACCATCACGGAGGCGAATTTCGCCGCGTTCCAAACCGTCAGCCTCGACAATCATCCGATCCATTACGACGACGAATACTGCAAGCGGCTGGGCCACCCTGCCCCGCTCGCCCATGGCTTGCAGGTGCTCGCCTTCACCGCCGCCGGCGCGGGGCTGTTTCCGCATGTCATCGGCGAGGCGCTGATCGGCTTCGTCGAGGTCAGCGCCAAGTTCCTCAAGCCCGTCTATCCCGGCGACACGCTCTATCCCGCGCTCGAGATCGTGGCGCTGACGCCGCAGAAGACGACAGGGCTCGTTGAGATGCGCGCGACGGTGCACAACCAGAAGAGCGAACTGGTGCTCGACGGCGTGCACAAATATCTGCTGCGGCTCTGACTCACGCGCCTTCCACTTCCATCCGCCAGCCCCTGACCGCCGCGTGCTGGTTGTGCACCGTCATGCCGTAATGCACGGCCAGCCGATCGAGCGCGATCTGCAGCACGACGCGCGCCGTGCGTTGCGGCCATTGGCGCGCGCCGCCGGCGGCTTCGAGGCCCGTCAGGTGGCAGCAGACGTCGAACAGCAGGTCCGACAGCACCGGCCCGGCGGCCGCCATCGCGCGGCCGAAGCGCTGCTTGGCGGCGAGCACGGTGTCGGCGAGCGCGGGCTCGGCGCGGGTGCCGCGCATGCCGTCGACCAGCGGCGCCGTCAGATCGGCGCCCAGCCGCGGCGACAGTTGCGCGAGCTCGAAGTCGCGCCGCAGCTTCTCGCCCGCCTCGTGCTGTACGGCGTCGATCAGGCCGCGATGGCGCAGCCAGCCGAGCGGCGCCTCGCCTTCGTTGATGACGACGACATGCGATTTGCCGTCGGGCCCTTTCATCAGCCGCTCGCTGCGCAGCTGATGCTGGGCGGCGAACGGCTCATGCGTCGCCTGCTCGCGGCGCAGCCAGCCGAGCCCCGCATCGCCGAGCGCGAAAGTCTCCGGCACCGTGCCGCGCGGGGCGAGCCAGTCGCGGCGGCGGAATTCGCCGATCAGTTCGGGCGCGACACGCACTTGGCCGGGGTGGGTGCAAGACACCACCGCGAAAGCGCGCCGGTTGAGCGGCGCCAGATGGCCGCCCGCCTCGGCCAGCTTGCGCAGCACCCGCCGCCCCTCCCGCGCCACTTCCTGCTCGCAGATGCGCTGCTCCCGTCCGTCCATGACCGTTCCCTCTTCGTTCACTCCAGGGTTGTGTAGGACTGGCCTCCTGCAATGTCAAGTTGAGAAGGGGATAATATCCCAGGGCTTCCGAGCCCGCCAAAAACCAGAGATTCACGCGGAGCCGCAGAGCCGCGGAGGATTGTTCCAGGCGAAACCTGCCGGAATTCCTTCGATTTCTTTCGGCGCGCTTCGCGCGCCAACAAGGAACCGATTTCGGCGGACAAATCCGAACTCCGCGGCTCTGCGGCTCTGCGTGAAATTTCTGTTTTGCGGCAGCGGGGCGCCGCGGAATGCTCTAGCATCGCGCGTTCTCGCGTGGAGGTTCGCCGCATGGGTCGTGTAACGGTCGTGACACTGCTGGTGCTGTCGCTCGGCGGCTGCGCGGTTTTCGGCGGACCGGCGGACAAGGCGCTGCGGCGCTCGCCGTCCTATCGCGACGGCTACCAGGACGGCTGCGCCGCGGCCAACGACCAGGGCTCGAACCTGCGCACCGGGCCGCTCACCGACAACGGGCTCTACAAGACCGACAGCGTCTATCGCACCGGCTGGGGCAACGGCTATCAGACCTGCCGGCGGATTCAGACGCCGGGCGTCCAGGCCAATACGCCGGCTGACCATCCCCTGCCCGATATCAGCCCCGGCCATCAGTAGGCCGCCGTGATCCGCGCCTTGCTCGGCATCCCGCTGCTGCTGGTCCTGCTCGCGGCGGGCGCGCTTTATGAGAGCTATGGCGAGATCGAGCCGTGCCGGGCGCTGGCGGTGGAGCGCGCACGGCGCGCCGAGCATTCCATCGGGCTTCCGGTCGAGAGCGGCGTCGAACACTGGACGCGCATGGCGACGAGCCAGATGTCGAGCGGCGAATGTGCGGAAGGCCTGCTGGAGTCCTGGTATGAGCGGCTGATGAGCGCGCTGCCGTAGCCTCGTTAATCCGCCATTAATCTTGCTTTGCGAGAGTTAACAGCCCGGACGCGGATGCGCGGTTTGCGCGGGAGCGCACTTTGTGCATATCATCCGTGTACGGTGAGTTGGGCGTAGCGTAGGAGTGGTGCCGATGCTGGGTCACCTTGTCTACAATCGCGGTGCGGACGCCGGGTTATCGTCCGTCCGCAGCGAAGCCGGCTGGATGCGCCGCCTGATCCGCGCGCTGTTCGGACGCAAGCGCTAAGGCGCTTTCCTTTTCCTTGCGAGACTGCCGCCCAGCGGATAGCGCGCGCGTGCGCCTCCGCACGCCCGGCAAAAAATTGAGGCGCACCTCTTGCGCCCGGCGCACGGTGTGCGTATATGATTTCCGTGTTGGATTCACTCTCGCATCGGAAGGATACGTCGATGATGGGAAATCTTGTGGTCAACCGTGCTTCGCACGAGGCCTATGTGACGCCCGACTACCGCCGCGGCGGCTGGCTCCGCCGCCTGTTCCGGGCGCTGTTCGGCTAGATATCGATCTCTCGAAATCCGTTTCCTCCCCCGCTTTGCGGGGGAGGAAACTACTGGTTCGGCGCGTTCTGCAGCACCAGCAGCTTGATGTCCCGCTTCGGCGCGAAATTCTCCAGCGTCGTCTCGAAGGTCGTCGCCCCCGTCTTCTTCAGATCGCCGTCCCAGCACAGCGACAGGATGTTCTCCGGCTTGAGCTTGTCGAGCGTCAGGTGGAAATGGCCGATCGGGCCTTTCCAGTTGTTGCCGCTCAGCAGGATGTAGTCGGTATCGGTGGCGCTCAAATAGCTCGACTGCGCCAGCTCGACCTTGCTGCGCTTGCCCGCGTCGAGCAGCCGGCGGGCGGCGGCGAAGCCGGCCGCATCGACGCAATAGGTCTTCATCGCGTCGGCATCGGTGTCCTTCACCGGAAAGAAGAACGCGCCCGTCACCGGCTGGTAGTCATGCTCCAGCACCACCGTCTTGCCGGCGGGGAAATGCTGCGTCCAGTAGAACCGCGTGCGCACCGACCAGTTGGGATGCAGGTATTTGTCCTCCGGTTCGGCGAGGCCGGCGCGGATCAGGATTTGCCGCTTGGCGGGGCCGAGCGCGGTGAGCTTGTCATAGGCCGAGGCGTTGTCCACGTTGAGCGGCACGCCGGTGGAGGCGATGACCGCGCTGACGTCGCGGCCGTTGTAGAAGGCGCGCTGCTCGACCCTGGCCGCGACCGCCTTGCCGTCGGCGACGGTGTGGAAGCCCACGAAATTCACCGGATCGGCGGTCGTCGTGCCCATCGCGGATTCGGAATATTCGCTCTCGTCGATATCGGGCAGCGGAAAGGCGACGATGGTGTCGATGTCGTGGGGCGAATCGTTGACGAATTCGAAGCGGATGCGGACCTTGGTGGGCGAGACGTAGAGATCCTCCTTCGCCATGCGGATATCCGCCGCCTGCGTCAGCACCACTCCACCCATCCCGAGCGCGGCGGAGGAGTCGTCGGCGAAGCTTTGAGTAGAGAGAAGAAGGGTGGCGACGAGCGCGGCGGAAAATCGGTACATGTGAGCCCCCGATGTCGGAGCGCGAAAGCTAACACACCTCCCCCTTGCGGGGAGGTCGAAACGCGAAGCGTTTCGGGTGGGGGGTAGGTCTATCCGTCGGCACCGTCCCCCCACCCGAAAAATCCATCGCTTCGCTAGGATTTTTCGACCTCCCCGCAAGGGGGAGGTGAACAGTTAAAACTGCGCGTGCACTCTTGCCCCCAGCACGCTCACCGGGCCGCGGTCGCTGTTGTAGGCGGGGTTGGCGATGAACTGGTAGTCGGCGGAGGCGGTGAGCCAGCCGGCGAGTTGGGCGCTGTAATAGGCTTCGAGGATGTCCTCGCTGCCGTAATGCGGCAGCTCGCCGTCGCCGATCAGGATGCCGAGGCCGCCGGCGGCGAAGTAGTCGCGCGCGTCGCGCGACATGCCGTTGACGACGACGGCGAGGCCGGCGGTGTCTTTCGGGCGCGCCCACGACCCGCCCTTGAGCGAAAGCCCGGCGGACACCGAGCGGTTGATCTCGGTGAATTCGTAGGCTTCTTCACCGCCGTCGTTGGCGCTGGCGCGCAGGAACGCGCCGAGATCGCCGGTCAGGCCCTGTTCGAGATTGATCTCGCCGCCGGGCTTGGAGGCGTAGCGGCGCACCAGCGCGGTGTCGGGCACGGTGTGGGTCGCCGCCGCCAGGCGCAACGCGTCGTCATAGCTGCCCATGCGGCCGCGGTTGAGGAAACCGAGCAGCTTGATCTTGCCGTCCTGGCCGAACAGTTTGTGGCGCTCTTCGAGCTCGCCCGTCATCTCGAACTGGCGGAAGCCGGTGTCGAGCACCTTGCCGTTGGGCACTTTCGACAGGTTGAACAGGCCGGCGCGCACCGTCCAGCGGTCTTGCGTCCATTCCGCCGCCGCGCCCGAGGCATAGCCCCAAGAGTCGGCTGCGTAGTCGAACGCGCCGCCGTCGATCACCGCCCAGTTGAGGAAATCGCCGCGCGGATCGTGGGCATAGGTATTGGTATCGAACACGTCGCCGACGGAGAATTTGCCGAGCGTGAAAACGAGGTTGTCGGCGCTGCGCGTGTCGGCCGCCACGTTGGCATCGCTGTCGATCGCCTGGCTGTCGCCGCCGAGGTCGAAGCTCTGGCGCACGAACAACCGCTGCAGCCGGAAATACGGATTGACGTCGCCCACCTTGTAAGCCTCGCCGCTCGGAAAGCCCGCAACGCCCAGCGTGTCGCTGAGGCCGAAGCCCTGGTCGATCTCCGGATCGGCATAGATGGCCCCGCCATGCCACAGCCGCGCGCCGATGAACGCGGTCGCATCGAAGGTCTCGTCGCCGACGCTCTGCGGCGCCAGGCTGTCGGGGCCGCGATAGGGCGAACGGAACGCGGGGTGGTATTGGAAGACGAAGGTGGACTGGCCGTGCAGGCTCAGCCAGTCGGGCAGGTCATCGGCGCGGGCAGCCCCGCAGAGCGCCACCGCCACGATTGCCGCTGAAATGAAGGCGCGCATGATTCCCCCTGTGTGGGAGATAACACAGCAAAGCACCGCTCGGATGCACCTCCCCCTTGTGGGGAGGTCGAAAAAGCGAAGCTTTTTCGGGTGGGGGGAAGGTCTCTCCGTCCGCACTGTTCCCCCACCCGAAAAATCCATCGCTTCGCTCGGATTTTACGACCTCCCCGCAAGGGGGAGGTGGAGAAACTACGAATATTTCTTCTCTTCCCACCACGGGAAATAGCTCGGCATGTCGGCCGAGACCTTCTGGGGGAATTTGGCCGGTCGCTTTTCGAGGAAGGACGCGACGCCTTCGAGGACATCCGCCGAGGCGCCGCGCGCATAGATGCCCCGGCTGTCGATCTTGTGGGCTTCCATCGGATGGTCGAGCGCCGACAGCTTCCACAGCATCTGGCGGATCAGCGCGACGGAGACGGGCGAGGTGTTGTCGCGGATTTCGACCGCGAGCTTGTGGGCGGCCGCGAGCAGGTCGTCGGCAGCGACGACCTGGCTGACCAGCCCGCCGCGCAACGCTTCCTGCGCATCGAACACGCGGCCGGAGAAGCACCATTCCAGCGCCTGGGCGATGCCCACGATCTTGGGGAGGAACCAGGACGACGCCGCTTCCGGCACGATGCCGCGGCGGGAGAACACGAAGCCGAAGCGCGCCGCTTCCGAGGCGATGCGGATGTCCATCGCGAGCTGCATGGTGGCGCCGATGCCGACCGCGGGCCCGTTGACCGCCGCGATCACCGGCTTCAGGCACTCGAAGATAGCCAGCGTCACCCGCCCGCCACCGTCGCGCACGCGCTCGTCGCTCCAGTCGACCTGATCGACCGGGCCGGCATTGCGCGCCGCGCGCTCGGGATTCTTCGTCGCATCGAAGGTGCTCGCGCCGCCCGACAGATCGGCCCCGGCGCAGAACGCGCGGCCCTCGCCGGTGACGATGATGACGCGCACGTCGTCGTCGGAGTTCACGCGCGTGAACACGTCGATCAGCTCGGTCATCATCGTCGCGGTGAACGCGTTGAGCTTCTCGGGCCGATGGAGCCGCAGCGTGAGGATCTGCTGGGCGACGTCGACCTTGATGTGCTGGTACGGGCCGTAGGGCATGGGGGGTCTCCATTTTTACCCACCTCCCCCTTGCGGGGAGGTCGAAAACGCACTTCGCGTTTTCGGGTGGGGGAACGGTCCATCCGTCCGCACCGTCCCCCC